>JAQUNW010000006.1 GCA_028717385.1 Dehalococcoidales bacterium
ATGGATTGTAAGGGTCCAGCACATATTGGACTTTTAAGGGTTAGCAATAAATTTATCCAGATAATAACGCAGGGGAGCCTTTTTGCCTGTTCCACCCGCATACCGCCGTATTCCTTGCGCCACCTGTAATATGTCTGTTCGACGATGCCTATCTTGCGACTGGCTTCGGCAACGCTTAGTCCCTGGCTGAGGAGAATCTCGGCTTCCCTGAGCTTGTTGATGATCTGTTCCGGAGTGTATCCCTTCTTTACCATGCTGCCCCCCCCAATGTATTTTTTGACCTGCTCCCCAAAAACTGGAGCAAAAGTAAGGAGATTTCTTCGGAATGCTAGAATACTGGGGAAGGGAGTATTAGCTTCATGAAAAGATCGAACTTTACCACGGAGCAGATCGTATTCGCTCTGAGACAAGCCGAAGCGGGGACACCGGTTGTTGAAGTCTGCCGCAAAATGGGTATTGTTGAGCAAACCTTCTACCGCTGGAAGAAAAAGTATATTGGCATGGGAGTTGCTGAAGTCAGACGATTGAAGATATTGGAGGAAGAAAACCGTAAGCTGAAGCAGCTTGTAGCCGATCTTTCCCTGGATAAACAGATGCTTCAGGATGTATTAAGAAAAAAAGCCTGAAGCCTGCTCAAACCCGGGAATGTGGTCAATGGCTACAGCTATGCTATGAAGTAAGTGGGCGGAGGGTCTGTAGAATCCTTAATCAGTCCGCTTCCTGTTCGATTATATTTTCTTGCTTGTTATTATATTTGTTATTACTCTTCGATGTTAATCATCCTTTCCAACAATTTATAATTTCTACAGACAGCGCCACTTGAAAAGTGCTATATTTATTGATCAGACACCTGAGTGCGTAGAGAAGGATGCAAAGCCATGGCTAATGACCCAGACCTGGTGGTAGAAACTAAAAGCCTCACCAAACGTTTTGGCAGGATTACTGCCGTTGACGAACTTAATATAGAAGTATACAGGGGTGAAGTTTTTGGCTTCCTCGGGCCTAACGGCTCGGGTAAAAGCACAACCATGGGCATGATACTCGGCCTGATTGCACCAACATCTGGTAAAGTATTTGTTTTTGGTATGGACGTTGCTCATAATCTCCCTAAAATCCTCCGCCAGACCGGAGCACTCACAGAAAGTACCAGTTTTTATCCCTATCTTTCCGGCTATGAAAACCTTCGTTACTTCGCCCGTATTACTGGAGGAATCAATAACAGCCGCATAGAGGAAGTGCTCGAGCTGGTAGACTTGACGAACCGCGCCTATGATCCATTTTCAAACTATTCCCTGGGAATGAAACAGCGCCTCGGCTTGGCATCCGCGCTACTTGGTAACCCAGAATTTATCATATTAGACGAACCCACCAATGGACTCGATCCAGCCGGCATGAAAGAAATCCGAGAGTTAATTATGCTATTGGGGAAGCAGGGAAAAACAGTTTTTCTTAATTCTCACCTTCTTCACGAAGTCCAACAGGTTTGTGACCGGGTGGCGATCATCAAGAAAGGCAGAGTAATCACCCAGGGTCCAGTAAAGGAACTGCTTAACCGAAAGCGTTTACTACAAATACAAGCAACCCAAACCGACAAGGCTTTCGACCTGCTATCCGGCCAGGAATGGTTAAAAAACATCTCCCGCAATGGCGAGAGAATATTGCTTGAGGTTGATCCTGAATCAGCATACAAGGTTAGTGCTTTCCTAGCAGACAAGGGGATTTACTTAATCGAAATGAAATACACAGAAAATACCCTTGAGGACCTGTTTTTAGAGCTAACCGGGGAGGCAGCAATATGACATCAATGATAGCAGGGGAAATAACCAAAACAGTTAAAAGGCGGATGACTTGGATTTTGGTAGCTGTAATGGTAGTTTATTTTACTATCATATTCTTTGCTATTTATGGTGTTGTTGACAGCCCTCCCCGCATGATGTCCCCAGATATTCTGGCTCAAATCAGCGCTTCGCTACAGTTTCCCGGCGCATTTGATACTATTTTTTCTACGGCACGCACTATCGGCACATTGCTGGTAATAGTGCTCACAGCTTCATCTATCGGCAGTGAATATAGCTGGGGTTCAATCCGCCAGGTGCTAACCAGGAAGGGCATCAGATACCAGTTTGTTGTATCCAAGCTGATTTCACTGGTGTTATTAACCCTGATTGGATTGTTAATAGCAGTATTGGTGGGATTTGTTCTTTCTTTTATTACAGATAGCCTGCTTGGTTCCGTTGAGTGGAGTTTTATTACACCAGGTTTTATTGGTGAGATTGCTGTTACGTTTGGCTGGACATTGTTAGGATTGCTACCGTATATTACCCTTGCTGCTTTCTTTTCTTTCCTGGGGCGCTCTGCCATTTCCGGGATAGCAGGTGCGCTGGGTATCTACGTTATCGAAACAGTACTGGTAACCATTTTTAACTCTTCTGGTGGCTGGCTAGCAAAGATCCCTCAATACCTGTTAGGCCCGAATATCGATGCTCTTGTGCCGTCAACGCTGTTTTCTCAAAGCCCCTTTTTTGTAAGCGGAGAATTACCGGGAACAACCCACGCAACCATAGCATTGGCAATATATTGCGTTGTTCTGGTTACCGCTTCCCTTGCGGTTTTCCAAAAACGAGATATTTTACTCGGGTAGCCGTAATGTAGCACGGTCATTAGCAAACATAAACACATCTTCTATGGTATTATGATGCCATGAGACACTGGATATATACACCAAAGCAATCAGGACCGCCGCCTGTAATTGCCTTTTTTATATCTGGCTCTGGAACTAATTACCAACAAATTGTAGCGGCAAATCCACACAACCGGTATGTGGTTTTTACTAACCGACCGGGTTGCGAAGGAGCTCGTAATGCCACCGCAGCTGGCCACACCGTGATCGAGCTTAGCCATCATGATTACCTTGAAGGCGCAAGGGAAAAATACGGTTTAAACAAAGTTCCTCGGAACTGCCCGGAAAGAACAGAGTACGAAAAACGGGTTTCCGGTTTACTAGAAGAGGCATGCGGGGGAGAGCCCGATTTGATTTGCCTTGCCGGATATGACCAATGGGTTACAGACTGGTTGGTAGAAAGGTACTACCCCAGAATTCTTAACGTTCACCCCGGTGATACAATCAAAGGTTATGACGGTTTACACTGGCTTCCGTCTGCCAAGGCAATTATTGCTGGAGATCCAGCTGTTAAGTCTACCCTATTTCTGGTGGATAAAGGCGAAGACACTGGACCAGTACTGCTCCAGTCCAAACCTCTGGGTATTAGAGCGACTCTCAAAAATCTTAAAAAAAGAGGCGAAGGCGGACTGGTAGACCAACTTGAAAGCCTGCAGGCTTTCATCCAGTCCAGTGGTATAACTTCTTACCGGGATTTTAGCGCCCTCGCCAGCGCAGAGCAAAAAAGCCAGATAAAACTTATTTGTCAGGCTGTCCAGAACGAACTCAAAGTACAAGGTGACTGGAAAATATATCCATTCGCTGTTCATGAACTGATTTCTAAAGGGCGGGTTGAAGTTGATGGCAGAGACATCTACGTTGATGGCATCAAACAACCTGAAACCGGATATAGTAACGACTGCTTTAAGCTGTAGACATCAGAAATCCTTGACGATTGATCTGGATTTAACCAGCCTTACCCAGCCGGAACAGATGAACTAATTTATTGTATAATTATACAAGTACTTTAGTAACGCTCAATTGATCTACTCCACTAATCGTTTGTATTATGAAAATAAAAGAATTTAAAGGTATAGCAATTTCTGCAGTGGCTCTGGCTATTGCTTTTGGAATAGCATTAGCGGGTGGTTTAGACGGATTAGGCAATCCCGTCTATGTTTTTCAGCTAATTGGAATCTCTCTTTTGGCGGTTTCTACAGGCTTTATTTTCCACGAGCTGGCACACCGGCTGGTTGCCAGAAAATTTGGTTATTATGCTGAATATGAAATGTGGCCAGCCGGGCTTTTTATTGCACTCGTTTCCTCATTGATGGGCTTTATTTTTGCCGCTCCCGGTGCAGTGGTCATACGACCGGGTAACATAATTATTGCTGACCATAAAACACAAATGGAAAACTTGGGGCTTATTTCGATTGCGGGGCCTGCAACTAACATAGCGATAGCAGTTTTGTTCTTAGTGCTGGATGCTATATACCCGACCCTTATTTTTTACCTGGGAGCATATATCAACACTTGGCTGGCCATTTTTAACCTGATTCCATTTGGACCGCTGGATGGCGCCAAGATTTTCAGGTGGAGTAAATTATACTGGGGAGTTGCTCTGGCAATTGCGGTATTGTTGTATATCCTGCAGAGGTTTGCTCTCTAGAACCCAAAAAAGCCTAAATACCAATTTAAAATATTCTGACCCCATAAAAGCGCAGCCATAGTTCCCAGGGAAAGAAAGGTCCAAAGTGAATTGCCTGCCTTCCTTTTTTTTCTTTTGGTAAGCAATGCGACGGAGGTGTTATGATTGACTTTTGTGCTGGCAACCGGTCCGAAAGCACATTAAAAAACTGCCAAACACCAGCCCCGTCAGGGTAAACACGACTGCCCAGTAAATAGCCATAATGGCCTAATTTACATAGTTTTACCCACCCCAAAATCAACTATAGGGTATAGGACTGGCTTATTTGCAATTATCTGTTGGTAACTTGCCACAACAAAAACATAAGTGCTTGTAACTGGCTGGTTATTAGCCCTTGTTGATGTACTTTTTGTAGACATTTCTTTCATTTTGTTCAAACCGGTGGGGTTTTTATTTGTCCCTCAATTTTACACACCCCCACCTATTAGTTTATAATGTATACTTTCTACTTGATAAACTATTAGAATCATATGCGAGTTCCAAAAAACAAACTGCTGGATAAGATCAGCGCTGATTTATTATCTGTTTCCCCCTTGATACACCGCGGACTCCGGAGAAAGCTTGTAATGACCACGCTTGCCAATGCTAATTTGCCAATTACTCCGCTGCATATAGAAATCATGCGCCTGCTCAGTGAAAGCGGCGAATTACCCATCACCAGAATAGGCGAGGCGCTGAACATCACCAAAGCACAGATGACCCACCTGATAAACCGGCTGAGTGAAATGGAGATAGTGGAACGGCGGGCGGGCGTGAGTGACAGAAGGATAGTAAACATCGCCCTTACACAAAAGGGCAAAGAGCTTATCCGCTCCCACGACTCAAAATTGCGAGCAGCCGCCAGGGAAACCCTCTCATGCCTGAGCCAGGAAGAGCTGGAAAACCTGGCCACAGCTCTTGAAAGCATACAAAAAATCCTTTCCAAAACACTCTAGAAAGAAGAAAAACGACTTATCTAAATGAACTCTACAAACGTATTTGATACCGATAAAATAGGCAGCCTGCTGCTAAAACTGACCGCACCGGCTTTTATGGGAATGGCAGTTACCACCCTTTATAATGTGGTAGATACTATATTTATAGGCCATTATGTCGGCCAACTGGCTATAGCCGGGCTCTCGATAGTATTCCCTATACAAATGTTTTCCATGGGAGTGGGGCAAATGATGGGTATGGGGGGTGCCTCTCTGATTTCCAGGCTTCTTGGCGGAGGAAAGGTCCAAGAGGCAGAAAAGGTACTGGGCAACGCCATCACCGCAACCATAGTATTTTCTGCCATCATCATGATTGTAGGACTAAGTAATATAGACTACTTTCTAACACTAATCGGTGCCTCGCCGGACGTGCTTCCATATGCCAGGGACTACCTCCAGATAATCCTGATAGGCATGTTCTTCCAGACATTTGCCATGACCATGAACTTCCTAATACGTTCGGAGGGGAATTCCCGTGTTCCCATGAAGGGAATGATGATCGGTGCAGTAGTAAACATAGCCCTGGATGCAGTATTTATCATTCCTCTGGATATGGGGGTGCAGGGAGCAGCTCTTGCAACTATTATTGCCCAATTTATTTCTGTGCTGTATTTTGGCTATTACTACCTAAGTGGCGCCAGTTATTTTAAAATCCTGGTTAAGAACCTGAAGATCAAATGGGGAGTTCTTTGGTCCATCATCACCATTGGCTTTGCCTCTCTTGCCCGCACGACCGCCAACAGTTTTACGGTTATTCTTATTAATATTGCATTGGGTACTTATGGTGGCGATTTAGCTATCTCTGCTTACGGTATTATAAACCGGATATCCATGTTTGCCCTTATGCCCGGCATAGTAATCGGTCAGGGAATGCAGCCAATTCTTGGCTACAATTATGGCGCAGGTCGCTATGACAGAGCTTTAAAAGTGATTAAGCTTTCTATAATTTCGGCAACTATTTTTGGAATAACTTCGTTTATGCTATTGTATTTTTTACCAGATTTGCTGATACGGATTTTCACCAGCGATGCCAGTGTGATTGACCTGGGAATCCACGCAGCTAAGAAGGTATTTTTTGTAATATATATTGTCGGGTTCATCATGGTGGGATCCACCAGCTTCCAGGCGCTGGGAAAAGTCTGGCAATCGATAGTCTCTTCCATGGCAAGATCGGTACTATTTTTAATACCGGCAATTCTTCTGCTGCCCCGGCTCTGGCAACTCGATGGTATATGGCTGGCCTTCCCAATAACCGATGTACTTACCTTTGTATTGACGATGGCTATGTTTATACCTCAGGTTATCAACCTGGTAAAAGCCAGGAAACTTGAAGTAACGGCGAATGTGCAATAGTAATGCAGCCACAAATGATTTTTGCCTTATTGACACTCCAAAACGCATAAAATAAAATAGGGCTGTCGGATTGATTTGGCAAACTACAGTGAAGGAAAAGCTGCAGAATATGAAAAAGCTTTTTACCAAGTTCTTCAAAGGTGAAAAACAGTTATCAATCAACGACCTTATTCTTGTTTTAGTAATTCTTGGTATAGTAGCAATTGTGGCTGTGCCAAATATGATAAGCCATATCAACAAGTCGGGAATCCAGGCGGAAGAAGCAGAACTGCATGAAGTTTTAGCCGCCGTTGCTGCCGCCCAATACGAAGGTAAGGGAATGGTAATAGAATATAAGGATCGGCAAATTATTGCTGATAGTGAAGCTGAGCTCAACGACCCTGCCAGATATATAACAAAAGACACGATATATAAATACTCAATTACCTGGGATTGTGAAGTAACACAAGGCGCCCTGGTCGAACCAGATTAATATCCTCTACGATACTGCAACGGTGTTATCCTTAGTTGACAGTCATTCAGAGCTGGCACCGCAAGTCAAAGCGTGTTCTCTTCAAACACTTTATGTTTTACACTCTTGACAGGTTTGTGTTATAATCCACCCGATTATAAATAAAAAAAGCGAGAAGTCTCAGGAGTAAAACTTGGATAGGAAAACCAAATCCACCATCATTGAAGAGTACAGGCTGCACGAAGGGGATACCGGCTCAGCCGAAGTCCAGGTAGCCATACTAACCGCACGCATCAAGCAACTTACCCGTCATATGACAGATAACAGGCATGATTTCCATACCAAGCGCAGGCTCTTCCAGCTTGTCGGTCAACGGCGCCGCTTACTCTCCTACCTCTACAAGGAAGATGCAGACCGTTACCAGCAGCTCATACAGCGTCTGGGACTGCGCAAATAAAAACCAGGAGAAATCATGACTCCCCAAACTTTTAAGACCACATTGAGTGGTAAAGAACTCATTGTTGAGATCGGGCGCGTCGCTGCGCAGGCAGAAGCTGCCGTAACTTTGCGTTGTGGCGATACAGTTGTACTCACCACCGTATGTGTGAGCCCGGAAGCACGCGAAGGGGTAGATTTTCTACCCCTTACTGTTAATTACGAGGAGCGCATGTATGCGGCTGGGAAAATTCCTGGCGGTTTCCTCAGGCGTGAGGGTCGCCCTACAGATGAAGCCACACTTGCCGGCCGTCTTACAGACCGGCCAATAAGGCCTCTTCTCCCCAAAGATTGGCGCCGGGAAATACAGATAATTTCCACAGTACTATCTACCGATCAGGAAAACGACCCAAAAATACTGTCCCTTATTGGCGCTTCAACAGTATTATCCCTCTCCCAGGTACCTTTTGATGGACCCGTTGGTGCAGTACATGTAGGTTATTTTAACGGAGAATATAAAATCAACCCTTCTTTACCCGAACTCCAGGAAGCAGAACTCGATCTTGTAATTGCCTCTACCAATAAAGCGGTTGCGATGATCGAAGCCGGGGCCAAGGAGGTTTCTGAAGATGTGTTTAACAAGGCTGTCAAACTGGGGCATGAAGCCAACCAGACGATAATTGCCCTGCAGGAAGAAATAACTGCCGTTTACGGTAAAACCAAGGTTAGCTCGCCAAAAATCGAGCCTTCACCAGAAGTTACTCAAGCAGTAGAAGCCATCCTTGGCAACAGGCTGTCATCTGCCCTGGAATTACCTCTCAAGGCTGACCGAATTGATGCCATCGAGGCACTAAAACAGGAAATCCTTGATAATCTGGGGGATGAATATCCAATTTCCAATATCATGACCGTCTTCGAAGCCAGTCTTAAGACAGTAGTACGATCATCCATACTGGATAAAGGCCAGCGGGTTTCCGGGCGCGGATTGAAAGAAATACGCCCCTTGAGTTGTGAGGTGAACCTGTTACCTCGTGTTCACGGTTCCGGGCTCTTTAATCGTGGTGAAACCCAGGTGTTGTCTATTGCCACTCTAGGCGCAATCCGCCAGGAACAAATGCTGGATGACATTGGCATAGTTGATACCAAACGCTTTATGCATCATTATAACTTCCCGCCATTTTCCACCGGTGAAGTCAAGCGAACCGGCTCACCTGGCCGTCGTGAAATAGGGCACGGAGCCCTGGTGGAAAGAGCTCTTACAGCTGTAATGCCACCGGATGCCGATTTCCCCTATACCATCAGAGTGGTATCTGAAGTTCTTAGTTCGAATGGTTCAACATCCATGGCCAGTACCTGCGCTTCTACCTTGGCTTTGATGGATGCCGGTGTCCCTATCAAAGCTCCAGTTGCCGGAATCAGCATTGGCCTGGTTACCGATGATAACGGCCGTTTTACTCTGCTTACCGATATCGAAGGCATGGAAGATCACCTTGGGGACATGGATTTTAAAGTTACCGGTACATCGCAGGGAATTACTGCCGTACAGATGGATATGAAAATCAAGGGTTTGAGCCTGGAAATTGTAGAAGGCGCCATGACTCAGGCAAAAGAAGCCCGCCTGGATATTTTGGAAGTTATGAAGCAAGCCCTCGCCGAATCAAGAAGCCAGGTTAGCCCTTATGCTCCCAGGATGCACAAAATAAAGATCAACCCCGAGAAGATCGGCACGGTCATCGGCCCTGGTGGAAAGATGATACGTAATATTATCGAGGTCAGCGGGGCTACTGTTGATATCGAAGATGATGGCTCAGTATTCGTTGGTGCAACCAGCGAAGAATCCGCCAACAAAGCTATCCAGATGATTACCGACCTGACTCGTGAAGTAGAAGTAGGCACAATCTACACCGGCAGAGTAACACGCCTGATGAACTTCGGTGCATTTGTTGAAGTACTCCCCGGTAAGGAAGGGCTGGTTCACATCAGCGAACTTGCCGATTACCGGGTCGATAAAGTTGAAGATATAGTCAAGCCGGGCGATGAGATTACGGTCAAAGTCACCGACATTGATTCTCAGGGCAGGATTAACCTTTCCCGCCGTATCCTTTTACCTGGTGCCCAGGACAAGCCGGATAGCCCGCCAAGACCCCAGGGCAACCGGTTTAAGAATCACCGCTCCTCCGATCGTCCCAACCGCCCCGGCGGATTCAAACGCTAGGGAGGAAAACCGTGAGGAAAATAAAAGTCATCGTCCATGGTGCTCGTGGCAGGATGGGGCAAACGGTCGTTGGCGCTGTACAGGCCGAGCAGGATATGGAGCTCGTATGCGGCATAGATACTTCACCGGGAAGTTTGAATGTTCCCACGGGTAACGGAGTTATTCCCGTATATGCCAACGCCACAGAAGCGATTGACAACCATCAGCCGGACGTAGTTGTAGATTTTTCCCTGGCTCACGCACTTCTTCCCCTTGCCAGGGAAGTATTATCTCACAAAGTACGCCTGGTTAGCGGAACCACTGGTATAGACAGCCAGGCTTTGGATGAAATAAAAACTCTGGCAAAAAAGTACAAAACCGGAGTCATTTATGCAGCCAATTTTGCCATTGCTTCGGTTATGATGATGCATCTTTCCCGAATCGCCTCTCCGTACTTCGACCATGCTGAAATTATCGAGTTGCACCATGAAAAAAAGGCCGATGCTCCCTCTGGCACTGCGCTGAGCACGGCAAAAGGCATGATTGATTCACGAGGCAAACCTTTTATAGCTCCAGACACCGCCCCGGGAGCACCCTCCCGCGGTCTTAACCAGAACGGAATTTCCATACACAGCGTGCGCCTTCCCGGCATTCTCGCCAGACAGGAAATAATCTTCGGTGCCCCAGGGCAAACCCTCACGATATCATCCGACACCGTAAGTAGAGATTGTTATATGCCTGGTGTTATAATGGCGATTCGCAGGGCTATGACCATTGAAGAAATGGTGACCGGCCTTGATATACTATTAGGTTTACAGGAGGCAGCGTGCAATACTCGGGAGATAAAAAATACAGGGTAGCAATCCTCGGTGCAACTGGCCTGGTAGGCCAACAATTTATCAATATTCTTCAGGAACGCAATTTCCCCGTTTCTGAATTGAAATTGCTTGCTTCAGACCGTTCCGCTGGTGGCAAAATAGACTTCAAGGGAGCGGATATTGTTGTCGAGGAAGCCAATGCTCATTCTTTTGAAAATATTGAAATAGCCTTTTTTTCCGCTGGCTCAGATGTCAGCCGCTACTATGCACCAATTGCTGCCAAGCAGGGGGCTGTGGTAATAGACAATAGTGCCGCTTTCCGCATGGATCCGCGTGTTCCTCTGGTGGTGCCTGAAATCAACCCAGAAGATATTGCAAAGCACAACGGCATAATTGCCAATCCAAACTGCTCCACCATTCAAATGGTAGTCGCCCTCTTTCCACTGCATAAAGTAAACCGGATCAAACGCATCATAGTATCCACCTATCAGTCTGTTTCCGGCACGGGCAAAGCAGCCTTAACCGAACTTGAAAACCAGTCCCGCCTGGTACTGGAGAATAAAGAGGTCATTCCTCATGTTTATCCGCACCAGATAGCATTTAGTATTTTGCCGGAAATCGATGTATTTCTGGATAACGACTATACCCGTGAAGAATGGAAAATGGTTGAAGAAACCCGAAAGATTATGCACGCTCCGGATATTGCAATTTCCGCTACTTGTGCCAGAGTTCCGGTTTTCTATAGCCATAGCGAATCTGTAAACGTTGAATTCAGTGAGCCCATTTCTCCAGATAGTGCACGCCGGATTCTTGCTGTGGCGCCGGGAGTAAAAATCCTGGACGAACCGACGGTCAGTCTTTACCCGCAACCGGTATCTGCAACCGGCACGGATGATGTATACGTCGGCCGGATTAGGCAAGATTTTTCTACCACTAACGGGCTCGTCATGTGGGTTGTGGCTGATAATATTCGTAAAGGCGCGGCTTTAAACGCCATACAAATTGCCGAAACCATGATAAAAAAAGAGTGGGTTCAGCGCGGTCAGGAGGATGAAGGAAGATGAAAGAAATGGGCAGACTTATTACTGCAATGATAACCCCAATGAAAGAAGATGGCTCGGTAGATTACGAGCAAGCTAAAGTTCTGGCTAACAAGCTGGTTGATTCCGGTTCAGATGGTGTAGTGGTCGTTGGCACAACCGGAGAATCCCCAACACTGGTCAGACCTGAAGAGTTAAGGCTTTTTGCCGAAGTTAAGGACGCAATCGGAGATCGCGCTTCGGTTATCGCTGGTACCGGCTCAAACGCCACCGCAGAAGCAATAGAAGCTACTATACAAGCTGAAGACATTGGAGTGGACGCGTGCCTCCTGGTAGTGCCCTATTATAATAAACCTTCCCAGGAAGGCCTTTATCAGCATTTCAAGGCAATTGCATCGGCAACAACATTACCCTGCATTCTTTATAATGTTCCTTCACGTACAGTGGCAAATCTTTCGGCGGAAACTACTATTCGACTAAGCCAGATTGATAACATCGTGGGAATCAAGGAAGCCAGCGGCAACTTCGAAGAAATTTCCAAAATCATAAGGTCAACAAAAGAAGATTTCAAGGTCTGGAGCGGCAACGACAGTGATACACTTCCCCTGCTTGCTATCGGGGCTTACGGTGTAATCAGCGTCGTCTCACACCTGGTGGGCAAACAAATCAAGGAAATGATCGAAAGCTTTTTAGAGCATGACATTAAAAAGGCAGCTGCTATCCACAATCGCCTGATGCCTCTCTTTAAGAATATGTTTATTACCGCCAACCCATGTCCGTTAAAATATGCATTGAACTATCTTGGATTTTATGTTGGCAAACCAAGACTCCCGCTAGTCGAGCCTGATGAAAAATCAGCCGCTATTATCCGCGAGGTATTAGCTAATTCGGTAGTTGATTTACCGATACCCTAAAATAGTGGGGAGACTTCTATAGTTTGCGCTCTTTCGGGGCCTATACATGCCAGATTCACCGGGCACCCTATCAGCTCGGATAGCCGGGTAATAAAGTTCCTGGCTTCCATGGGTAAATCCCCCCAGGTACGGACACCGGTGGTATCAACCTGCCAGCCAGGTAATTCTTCATAGACAGGCTTACATTTTTCCAATTCGCTGATGCTGGATGGGAAATAGTTGATTTCTTTATCTCCCAGGCGATAGGCAACACAGACTTTCAAGCTGGGAAAACCGTCAAATACATCCACCCTGGTAATTACAGCACCGGTAAAACCGTTTATGCGTGCACTGTAACGGGCGGCTACCCCATCGAACCATCCACACCTGCGAGGCCGCCCGGTGGTAGTACCGTATTCCTGAGCTTCTTCACGAATTCGTTCTCCCATTTCATCATGAAGCTCGGTAGGCAAAGGCCCGCTGCCTACACGAGTACAATACGCCTTATACACTCCCAGCACCCGGTCTATACGATTGGGTGCAACCCCACTGCCAAGACTGGCATTGCCAGAAAGAGGCGATGAAGAAGTCGCAAAGGGATACGTACCGAAGTCTGGATCAAGCATGGCACCCTGAGCCCCTTCCAGCAATACCGTTTCCTGTCTTTCAATACTTGCTGAAATCAGCTCAACTGTATCTTTAATAAATGGTTTCAGCTTATCAGCATAACCTGCATATTCCCGATACACTTCATCTGCATCCAGTGGGGGCGCGCCATAGATACGCTCCAGGATTACGTTCTTGTTTTCCAGCACGGTTTTTATACGGCGTTGCAAACTGCGTTTATCGAGCAGGTCGCCAACCCTGATACCCATCCTGGCAGTTTTGTCGGTAAAAGCAGGGCCAATCCCCCGCAATGTAGTACCTATGGCTTTCTTACCACGGGACTTCTCTTCAAGCTCATCCAGAAGCGTGTGGTAAGGCATTATGAGATGAGCTCTATCGCTAATAACCAAACGACTGGTATCAATGGCCTTTTCAGCAAGTTTTTCAAGTTCGGCAATCAGGGACCGTGGATTAACCACTACGCCATTACCAATAACACAGGTAACATTGGGGTAAAATATCCCGGAAGGAATGAGATGCAGCTTAAAATGCCCAAGTGGGTTAATTACGGTGTGTCCGGCATTATCCCCTCCGGCAAACCTTACAACCACGGACGATTTTTCCGCTAGCATATCCACGACTTTGCCTTTGCCTTCATCTCCCCATTGCGCTCCAATAATTGCTACTACTGGCATAACCTGCTCCTTGTAATTATAATCATTTTCATAAACACACACTCATCCCCGGGATTAGATGTGGCAGGGGATTTTATATAATCTTACCTGGTTTTTTGCCAGACCAAGATAAGCCGTTGTACCGTAGTTATTATACTAAAGAAGACTACTATTGCTAAAGCAATGATTATGTGATTTACGATTATACCCACACCGAGCACAATTACCCTTTCTGATCGGGTAAATACGCCATCCTTTAGCTCCAGACCAATTCCTTCTGCGCGGGAGCGTATATAACTGACCAGGAAAGAAAAAAGCATTGTCACTGCAACCAGGGTAACCCCCGGAACGCTGGCTTGCACGCCTAAATAATAAGCTAATGCAATTAATACCGCTCCCTCACTGGCGCGATCAAGGGTGGAATCAAGAACAGCTCCGAATTTGCTGACTTTGCCAGTATAACGCGCCAATGCCCCATCAAACATATCGCAAGCAGCTCCGGCAAGTATTACCAATCCACCGGCAATGTTGTAACCGGCACCGGTTAAACCGGCACCGGAGAGCACTACAATAAATCCAAACCAGGTCAGCATATCCGGGGTGATACCGGTTTTAGATGCCACCCTGACTACCGGCCCGGCGATAGCACCGGCCAGCTTTCTGCGGAAATTTTCCAGTCTGGGCTGGGCACTCAAAGACAACCAAGCCTCCTGTTAATTTTCGGTAGTAATATTACTGCTGTTCTATCATGACCGACAACGGGTAATAGTATCCTGATAAAACTGCAACACGCGGTTGGCGACTATTTTCCAGTCATAACGGGCAGCCGTAGCAATTCCGTGCTGTCCCATTTCCTGCCTTGTTGCTTCTTCGTCAATAAGCTTTTCCAGAGCTTCGGAAAGTATTCGTGCATTTTTAGGCGGCACCAGGATGCCTTCCTGGCCATCGGTCACTACGTGCCGGTATCCTTCGATATTAGTGGCTACCATAGGTTTTCCCAAGGCCATTGCTTCCAGCAATACAATACCAAAACTCTCCCTGCCGGTAGCCGGACTGCAATAGATATCGGCAGTCTGATAATACCTGGGCAATTCATCATAGGTTACACGCCCAACAAAAGCGACATCTTCGATGCCGCGCTTCCTTACCGTTCTTTCGTAACTGCGCCTGAGCACTTTCCCGGGACCAACCACGATCAGGCGAACGTTATCGTTCTTCTTCCGGATTATCTCAAATGCTTTTAACAGGTAATCCAGCCCCTTGCGTCTCTCCATGCGGCCTACAAACAAGATGTTTATCTTGCCATCTTTGAAACGCTCAATAGGGGGAACCTGAGGATTGAAATGTTCCAAGTCAATACCATTGGGAATGATAGTGTATTTACCGGGCACGTGTTTACGCGCGTATTCATATGCTGGTTTTGAAACAGCAATGTGTCCACTCAGCTTGCGGTTACGGCGACGCATTAAATAATAAAAAAGCGGCCAGCTGATATAGTATCCCGGTCTGCCGCCAAATGCGTGAAAAGTCCCTACGGTTATTGTATCAGAAAATCGAAGGGTCGCCGTACAAAGCATTGGAATAAATGGCTCATGCAAATGAATTATATCGAATTTTTCCCGAGCTAGCGCAGCCTTGATATCTTTGGAAAGCCGCAAAGAAAGACTGATACGAGCAATGGAACCACTCATTGGGACTGAACGTGGTTTGCCAATCTGTATAAAGCGGCCATCGACCTGCGGCGACACAGATGCCTCCGAGGCAGGTGCGATAATCCTTACATCATGCCCCATCTGGCAAAATTGCTTGTCCAGTGCAAGGATATGATTAACTACACCCCCCGGATGGGCAAAGTCATAAGGCGATACCAGAGCGATTTTCATTTGCCTGCTGACAGCCTTAACACCCTCTTTGGGGTGCAGTGTTAAGGCTTCTTTTCTTCAGCAACCGCTTTCTTTGCCGGTTCAGGGCAGGACTTTGTATCGGCAATATAGTCTTCTACCATATGGCGAGCAACGTCATCGGTGTATTGAACCGGAGGTGATTTCATAAAGTAGGCAGATGGGGCTTCAACTGCACCCTTTATACCACGGTCAAGCGCCAGCTTGGCACAACGTACGGCATCGATTACCACACCAGCAGAGTTGGGGCTATCCCAGACTTCCAGCTTGGTTTCAAGATTCAGCGGTACATCACCAAAAGTACGTCCCTCCATGCGAATGTGGCAGAATTTACGGTCTTCAAGCCACGGAACATAATCACTGGGGCCGACATGAACACAACTGGGATCCAGCTTGTAATCCAGCTGTGATGTTACTGCTCCAGTTTTGGAGATTTTTTTAGATTCAAGCCTTTCTCTTTCCAACATATTCATAAAATCGGTATTTCCACCGAAGTTAAGCTGATAGGTTCTTTCCAGGCGAACTCCGCGGTCAGCAAATAAACGGGTAAGAACACGATGGACTATCGTGGCACCAACCTGGGATTTGATGTCATCTCCAATGACTGGCAACCCTTTACTAGCAAAACGCTGCTGCCAGTATTTTTCCCTGGCTATAAAAACCGGAATACAATTGACTAAACCACAACCAGCTTCCAGTATTTGCTCTACATACCACTTGGTAGCCATTTCACTGCCAACCGGAAGATAGTTGATAACTACATCGGTTTTAGTATCTTTGAGGATTTTTACAATGTCTGCGGTAGGGCCAGGAGCCTTTTCGATTATTTGAGAAAGGTATTTACCCAAACCGTCATGGGTCATACCCCGTTCTACCTTGACGCCCAGTTGAGGGACATCACAGAATTTAATGGTGTTGTTGGGAGGTGCGATAATCGCCTTACTGAGATCTTTGCCGACTTTGTTTTTATCGACATCGAAAGCAGCTACAAAATTGATATCGCTAATATGATACCCGCCCAAGTTGACATGCATCAGACCTGGAACAAATTCAAATTCCTTGGCTTTCTTATAGAATTGAACCCCCTGTACCAGCGAGGATGCGCAGTTCCCTACACCGATAATCGCAACATTGATACTACCCACGTTTGACCCCTTTCTTTTTTATGTAAAGCTTAATTATTTACCTTGATCAACCTATGAAATATAGCTATTTAAAGGCCGAATGTCAAGGTTGACTTGCCCCGACAAATACTTTCCGGGGCTTATACCAGTCTGGCGCTTGTCCTGATACTAACAGCGCAGCCAGACTTCCGTTTTCGTCATATGCTCGCCATGTATTGCCAGTACCAGGCATGTCTTGCCGATAAATACTACCACCATTGGCAACAAGCCCAGCTTCTTCCTGCGTTAAATTGATAGCAGATAAATGACCCAGAACAGTATCCAGCGGCAGGAGATTTGACTTGATAAGATCTTCCCCATTCTGCTCATCAATATCGTCCAGGCATACAGAACTGGCGATGTCTAATGGACCATATTCGGTGCGCTCCAGCTTACTCAAATATCCTCGGCTTTTTAAAGCCAATCCGATATCGCGGGCAAGAGAACGTATATAAGTACCGCGACTGCAAGTAACATCAATTGTAAGAATGGGTAATTGAAAAGATATTATCTGCAATTTATAGATTGAAACGCTGCGGCTGGCAGGCTCGGGATTCAAGCCTTCTCTTGCCATTTGATACATTCTTCTCCCATCCAGTTTGAGAGCGGAAAAGACAGGGGGTATTTGCTGAATGACTCCAGTAAACATCCCAATTACTGATTCTGCTAGTTGCAACGTTATGTGGGTGGTTTCAGCGGTAGCGATAATATTGCCAGTAATATCAAGCGTATCGGTTTCGTTCCCCAGCGTAATTTGCGCACGATAGGTCTTGGCATGATCCAGGCAATATTCCGCAACTCGGGTGGCTTTTCCCAACATCACTGGCAGCACTCCGGTCGCAAAAGGATCAAGCGTGCCTGCGTGCCCAACTTTATCAACTCCGGCAATACGCCGAACTTTAGAAACCGCTTTAAAGGAAGTTATACCCGCTGGTTTATTAAGATTAAGGATGCCATCCACTAGCTAGAGCGATTCCTCGTGTTTGATTTCTTCAATCAATTCGAGCACTTGAGCACCCCTGGCTATTGAGTTATCCTCCTGGAACAGGATATCGGGAATGGTACGTATTCGTATGCGCTTCATAAGCTCGTTACGAATAAACCTCGAGGCAGATTCCAGCGCAGCCATGGTTTCCTTTTTGCTCTGTTCAGATCCATAAAAACTGACGTAAACTTTAGCAAAGCTCAGATCAGGAGCAGTATCTACCCGCAAGACAGATACAAAGTTATCCAACCTGGGATCCTTGAGTTCTCGCAGCAATAAATCTGAAATTTCCTGACGGATAAGACTGTTTATCCGTTCAATTCGCCGTGACACAGCTATACCTGCCTGGTTTTTTGCTTGCGGAATATCTCAATAATATCACCAACCTGGAAAGCGTCAAAATCCTTTAGGTTAACTCCACATTCATAACCTGCAGGAATACTGCGCACGTCATCTTTAAAGCGTTTTAAACCGGTAACCGCTGATTGGGCAACAACACTCCCACCGCGTTTGACTCTCGCCAGTGCGTCCCGGGTTACTGTTCCTTCCGTAACATAGACGCCAGCAACTTTACCCTTTTTTCCGCTAGGGAATACCGCTCTTACCTCACATACGCCTTCCACAACTTCCACAATTTGCGGTGCCAGCAAGCCCTTGAGGGCTTTTTCCACGTCTTCAATAAGTTCATAAATTATTCGATAAGCACGAATGTCAATACTTTCAGAGTCAGCTAGTTTTTGTGCCCCGGATTCTATTCCTGTGTTAAAAGCGATAATCAAACCTTTGCTGGCAACTGCCAGCATAACATCACTTTCAGTCACGTTTCCAATCCCTGCCCTGATAATAGTTACCCGGACTTTCTCGGTACTAAGTTTTTCAAGTGAATCTCGAACTGGTTCCAGACTACCTTGAACATCAACTTTAAGAACCACGGTCAGCTCTTTAACTTCGCCTTCCTCAATCTGATCGAAAACGTTGGACAGGTTAACTGTCTGGACTTCCTTCTCTTCCGTCTTGCGCTGAACAAATGCGCGAGCTTCCTGTTCAGAGTTGAAAGCTACTACCGGATCACCCACTTCAGGGATATCGTGCAGACCAAGCACGGCGACAGGGGTAGAAGGATTAGCCCGACGCATGCGCCGGCCACTACTGTCAAACATCGCCCTTACCCTACCCCAGGTAGCACCGGCAGCAATGTTATCTTCAAGCCTCAAAGAACCATCGTGCACCAGTACAGTTGCCATCGGTCCTCGATTTTTATCAAGACGTGCCTCTACGACTACGCCGCGTGCCAATAAATTAGCATCAGCCTTTAATTCTTCCATTTCTGAAACCAGCAAGATATTATCCAATAAATCGGAGATACCTTCACCGCTCATCGCAGAAGTATGCACACAGATAGTATCGCCACCCCATTCTTCACAGAGCAAACCAGCTTCGGCAAGCTGTTGCTTTACGTGGTCCGGATTAGAGCTGGGTTTATCTATCTTGTTGACCGCAACGATTATAGGAACACCTGCCGCCCGGGCGTGATCAATTGCTTCAAGCGTTTGCGGCATCACCCCATCATCAGCAGCCACCACCAGAACAGTGATGTCGGTGACCCTGGCGCCTCGAGCCCTCATAGCAGTAAAGGCTTCATGACCGGGAGTATCCAAAAAAGTAATTTTTTGCTCACCAACCTTGACCTGGTATGCACCAATATGCTGGGTTATCCCTCCGGCTTCGGTGCTCATAACATTAGCTTTACGTATTGCATCAAGCAGGCGTGTCTTGCCGTGATCAACATGCCCCATAATGGTCACTACAGGAGGTCTGGGTTTTAGATTGCCTGGCTCTCCGATAGTCTTCTGTTGGCGTTTAATCTCACTGATAATACTAGCCGCCTGGGTAGCAATCGGCTGCGGCTTGGTTTCAAAACCCAGTTCAGCACTTACCGCTGACGCGGTTTCATAATCTATCACCTGGTTTATATTAGCCATGATACCCCGGCGCATCAGTTCTTTTATAATGTCTACTGGGGTCAAACGCAGTAATTCCGCCAGATGGCGCACACTTAAAGCTCGAGGAAGTTCTAGCGGCGCACTCTGCTTCTTTGATTTACCATTTTCTGTCTCTTTAGCTAGTGCCAATTCTCAAATACTCCTCTCAAGCTTTTCTAAATACTCGCAGATGCCAGCTTTCTCTTCAGTCGTAATACTCCGATGCAGCGAATGAGGGAGTTTATCTTTTTTCAAAGCAGTTTCCCAGCATTCCAACACCGGGCATATATAAGCTCCGCGGCCTTTTTTCTTCCCGGTTTCATCAACCATAACCCCTTCCGGACTGGCGACAATTCGCACAAGCTCCCGTTTGGGAGCTACCCGCCGGCAAGCAACACAACAGCGCTGGGGAACATGTTTAGAAGTACTCATCCTCATCATCTGCATACAGTATATCCCGCTTTTGCTTATTCAAGCGTATACCGTCTTCCGCCTGTTCCTTTTTGGTGGTCTTTTTTTTCTTTTTCTTGGGCTCCGGTTTAGCCGGTGGCGGTATAAGAACATCTTCGGCAAATCTGAGAGCAGGCCCGGAATCTTTACGCGGCAGCGACCGGTCACCTGCTTCGATTGTTACCGGTATCAAATCAGGCTCGATTTCTTCAGATACCTCTTCGACGGGCGATTGTTCTGTAATTGTCTCAAGTTCCTGTTCGGTAGCAGCCAGAGCTGCCTCAGCTTCTTCTTCAGCTCGTCTGGCTTCGTATTCAGCCCTTTCCTCTTCAGCCTGGGAAAGGCTTTTGATATCTATTCTCCACCCGGTTAATTTTACTGCCAATCTAACATTCTGACCTTCTTTACCAATAGCAAGTGAAAGTTGTTTATCGGGGATGATTACTTCAGCAGCTTTTTCATTTCGGTTGATCCTGACTTCCGAAACATGAGCCGGACTCAACGCATTGGTAATAAATACAGCAGAATCGGGATTCCAGGCAATTACATCTATTTTTTCGCCATTTAGTTCGTTGACGATATTTTGTATACGAATTCCGCGCAAACCAACACAACAACCAACAGGATCCACGCCCTGCTGACGGGCAGCAACTGCAACTTTACTACGGTAACCTGCCTCGCGCGCAATTTCTTTAATTTCCACAGTACCATTGAATATCTCGGGTACTTCAAGCTCGAAAAGCCGCTTTAATAAACCGGGATGAGCACGAGAGGCTACCAGTTGAGGGCCGCGAGATGTTTCTGCGACTTCAACCAGGTATACTTTCAATCTTTGCCCTACCCGATAGCGTTCGTTTGGGGACTGATCCTGGGTAGAGAGCAGTGCTTCAGCCCTGCCCAAATCTACATAGGTATTGCGGGTGTCAACCCGGCGGACAGTACCAGTAATAATATCACCGACTTTATCTGCATACTCGGCATAAATAGCGCTGTGTTCAGCATCGTGAAGACGCTGCAGGATAACCTGCTTGGCGGTTTGAGCTGCTATTCGCCCCGCATTATTGGGGGTAGATTCTACCATGATTTCATCATCAAGAGCAGCCTTTTTATCCAGGCGCTTTGCATCAGTCAGGCTGATTTCCTGACGGGAATCAGTAACGTGGCTTACTACCTTTTTTTGCGCCCATACGGCAACCTCCCCGGAAGAGGGGTTGATCTTGACGACAATATTCTGGTTGGGAACGAAATTATTCTTGCGATAAGCTGATACAAGCGCGGATTCCACCGCTCCCAGTACCACCTCTTTTGAAAGATTTTTTTCTGCCGATAGCTGAGTTATGGCGAGCATGAAGTCACTCTTCATACCGTTCTATCCTTCCTCCAGATATAAAACTCCCTGACAACAAAAAAGTGGGCTTTTGGCGTCCCACTTGATAGAAGTATTCTCTTGTACCCTAAATATAGCACAGATGTCATAAAAAATGCAAGCTTCCAAGCTTTCCGCGTTGCTGGAACTGTATCTAGAAGTACGATGTCATACCCTAAAAAACCTGAAAACCTCTATCAGCCAAGCATAGCGCTCCATATGAGAACAAGCATATCATACCATATCACCATCTTCTGTGTTCCGTATTCACCAATTATTACTGCATCACTCACTACAAATATGACAACCTGTATTGGTTATTATTGATAATTTTACAGTGTAATTGACATGTTGCTGTTACAATGGTTACCATTTACCCAGACTTATCATGCTTGCCAGAGTATTTAGTTGTGCCCTGATCGGACTCGAAGGGGCGATTGTAGAAGTTGAAGCAGATATTTCCCCTGGTCTACCATCTTTCACGATTGTAGGCCTCCCCGACACTGCTGTACAGGAAGCCCGTGAAAGAGTCAGGGCGGCAATCCGTAATTCCGGTTTTTCCTTTCCTCCGCGTCGGATTACGGTTAACCTTGCTCCAGCCGACCTTAAGAAAGTCGGGCCTTCTTATGATCTGCCAATCGCAATTGCTATCTTGATTGGCTCCGGGCAATGCCAGGGTGACCTTTCAAATATGCTTCTCCTCGGCGAGCTTTCTCTTGACGGGAGTTTGCGCCACACTAACGGAATCCTGCCTATGGTTGCTTTTGCCAGAGAAAAGAAAATGGCTGCCGTAATCGTTCCTGAAAGCGATGTGGCTGAAGCCGCACTGGTAGAAGACATTAATATAGCCTGTTTTAAAAACCTGCGCCAACTCTCAGACGCAATATCTTCTCCTGAGCCGCTCTTTTTTTACCAACCGGAAAGTTCTGATTATATAGCCTCAAAGCCTGCAGACTGGGTGGATATGTCCACTATCAAAGGCCAGGAGCACGTTAAGAGAGCACTCGAAGTGGCAGCCGCTGGGTCACATAATATTGTGATGTCTGGCCCACCGGGAAGCGGAAAAACAATGCTTGCAAGAGCATTATCTTCTATCCTTCCTCCGATGACCCAAAACGAAGCTATCGAGGTAACCAAGATTTATTCTATTAGCGGATTACTCCCTCCAGACACCCCGCTAGTACTCAACCGGCCATTCCGGGCACCCCATTATACTATCTCCAGCGCTGGCATGGTTGGCGGAGGCTCATGGCCAAAACCCGGTGAAATCAGCTTAAGCCACCGCGGTGTACTGTTTCTGGACGAACTACCCGAATTCGGGTCTTCCAAATTGGAAATGCTCAGGCAACCTCTGGAAGACCGGACTGTAACTATCAGTCGTGTAAAAGGCAGTGTTTCCTTCCCGGCAAATTTCATGCTCGTAGGGGCGATGAATCCATGTCCGTGCGGTTATTATAATGATCCAATAAAAACCTGTTCTTGTTCGCCCTCTGCAATCGCCAGATATCAGCAAAGGCTCAGTGGCCCTTTTAATGACCGCGTTGATATTTTTGTAAATGCGCCATTTGTTGATTACGAGAAGCTAACCTCGGAAAGATGCGGTGAGAAGTCTGGAAGCATCGCAAACAGAGTGGCAGCCGCAAGAAACAGGCAGCTGGAACGATTTCAGGGGAATCTTGTGCTTTCCAACTCTGATATGCGCGCTGAAAACATCGCCGATTATTGCGTAACCGACGATACTGCGTGCAGCTTGTTAAGAGAAGGCATGCGTCAACTGCATCTGTCAGCTCGCGGATATCACCGCATATTAAAGCTTGCCAGAACTATTGCAGATTTGGAAGAAAGTCATTTAATCAAGGCTCATCACATAGCTGAAGCCATGCAGTATCGCCCCAGATGATAATCTGGGTCATATTCAAATGTTATAAAACACCACATCACAGTAAAAACAAACTGGGGAGTCTGACAATAGACTCCCCAGTTATTGAATTCTGTTGGTTCTTTTCAGAACACTAGCCAAAGGAGCAGCGCGATAATAAACATCGCAACGCCAACCGCCAGGGCTATGAATCCGCCGGCTTTCAGACCCCCGGCTTCGAACTGTGGCGGAAACCGGTTAATAAATTCCTTGGCATCCGGCCGCCGGGTAATATAATCAACGTATCGTTTTTCTTCCCGGTATCCCCAGATAACCAGGCCTAACCCAAAAAGGGTAAAAAAGGCTCCCAATACCGCCACTATTACCGGTGCTTCCATGGCTCACCCCTTATTTTCGAGCTGGTAGGTACCGTTTCAATATAACGTTTGCTGTCTATATAATCAACAATTACTTGATTTCTACGGTAGCACCAGCGGCTTCAAGTTTGGTTTTAGCAGCCTGGGCTTCATCCTTGCTGATGCCTTCTTTTACTGGCTTGGGTGCGCCTTCTACCAAGTCTTTGGACTCCTTCAGGCCAAGACTGGTAATTTCACGTACTGCACGAATGACGTTAATTTTGTTATCGCCGACGGCTTTAAGAATAACATCGAATTCTGTTTTCTCTTCCTCAGCAGGCGCTGCTTCACCAGCTCCACCAGCTGCGGGTGCAGCAACCGCTACCGGAGCAGCAGCACTAACACCGAATTCTGTTTCGAGGGCTTTCACCAAATCAGCCAGCTCAACAACAGTCATACCTTTGATGATTTCCATTACTTCTGTTTTTTTGTCAGACATTTATGCCTCCTCAAGTTGATTTATTCTTGCCTGTAATATATAAGCCAGACCCCTGATAGGCCCGGCAAGACAACTGACAAGCCCAGTAAGCGGCCACTGTATGCCGCCGACTACCTTAGCCAGTAGTATTTCGCGCGAAGGTAATTGCGCCAGTTCTTTAACATCATCTGCGCTAAGAAGGGAATCTCCAATGATTCCACCGACAATTGAAATGGGAATATCGCCGTTCTTGGCAAAATCTACAACCAATTTTGCTGCCACTACCGGATCGTCAAACCCAAAAGCAGCTGCAACTGGACCGTTGAAGATACTACGGTCAAAACTTTGGCCTGATTCATCCGCGGCGAAACGTGCAAGTGTGTTTTTTACAACCCTGTATTCGACTCCACCAGCTTTCAGTTTACGCCTGAGCGCAGTGATATCTGCAGTGGTCATACCAGAATAGTTGGTTAGCACTACAACCTGGCTCTTTTTAAAAGATTCGGCTACTTCTTTGACAACCTTTACTTTGTGTTCTCGTATTTTGGCCTTTCTTTGCATTAGCCCCTCCTTTTCCCTAAATTAAAAAAATCCCTGCGCTTTCCACAGGGATATTGCCTCGCAAGAGGTTACTCTTCAAGGCTTTCCTGGGCAGGCATATAATTAAGCCGTATGGCACCCGCTGTCTTGGGAAAGCAAATGTTTCTATTTGTTTCTTAACTGACCGAAATAGCCATTACCTCTTTAAGATCCAGCTTTATACCAGGCCCCATTGTAGTTGTCAAAAAAGCACTCTTTATGTATTGCCCTTTTGCGCCCGTGGGCTTGGCTTTCAATATAGCATCCATGATGCTGTAAAGATTCTCCTTAAGCCTTTCGGCCTCGAAACTAGCTTTACCCACCGGAACATGGATAATAGCAGTGCGGTCAAGCTTGAACTCAACTCGACCCTTACGAGCATCTTCGATAACCCTCGGGAGATCTTCGGCAGGTACAACTGTACCAGCCTTGGGATTTGGCATCAAGCCTCTCCTTCCCAGGATTTTACCCAACTTACCAACCTTGCCCATCATTTCCGGCGTGGCAATGGCTGTATCAAAATCAAGCCATCCTTCTTCAATCTTTTTAGCGAGATCTTCCCCGCCAACAAAATCAGCTCCGGCGTTCTCAGCGATTTTTACTGCTTCGCCTTGGGCAAATACCAACACCCGTACTGTTTTACCAAGTCCATGCGGTAACAACGCTACTCCTCTGACCTGCTGGGAACTATTACGTGGATCAAGCCCCATTCTAAGGTGAAGTTCAACAGTTTCGTCAAACTTAGCCTTGGGCATTTCCTTGATAAGTGCTATCGCGTCCACCAGGATATAACTTTCCTGGCGGTCTACGGATTGAAGCGCTTCCTGATATCTCTTGCTATGCTGTGTCATATTCTAATCTTCCACCTTGATACCCATATTACGGGCGGTACCGGCTATAATACGCTCGGCTCCTTCAACATCGTATGCATTCAAATCGGGGAGCTTGGTATTTGCAATCTCCCGCAGTTTTTCACGAGAAATCTTTATAGGGGCATCTCTGCCAGGAGCTCCAGCTCCCTTGTCCCTTCCAACAGCCTTTTTCAAAAGATCTGAGGCTGGCGGAGTTTTGGTGACAAAACTGAATGTTCGGTCAACATATACTGTTATCTCTACGGGTATTACAGAACCGGCGTATTTGGCGGTTCTCTCGTTGTACTCCTTGCAGAAACCCATAATGTTGACTCCATGTTGACCCAAGGCTGGGCCAATAGGAGGAGCCGGGTTGGCCTTACCGGCTTCAATCTGTAATTTAATTTTTGCTTTTACCTTCTTAGCCAATTGATTTTACCTCAATCTAAATTAAAGCTTTTCTACTTGCAATAAGTCCAACTGCACAGGAGTTTCGCGCCCGAAAAGTGATAGTAAGACTTTAACCTTACCCTTATCAGAGTCTACTTCATCAACCGTGCCGATAAAATCGATAAAGGGTCCATCCACCACACGCACGCTTTGTCCCTGCCGAAGACCCACTTTTACTCGCGGTGCTTCAGCCTCAACCTGTCGTTTAATCCACCCAACCTCAGACTCTGCTAGCGGGGTCGGCTTGTTTCCACTAGATACAAAACCGGTTACTGCCGGAGTATTGCGCACGATAGCCCAACTCAAGTCATTAAGCCGCATACGCACTAATATATACCCGGGCAGAATCTTCTTATTCACTGTACAACGTTGCCCGTTTTTGATCTCGACTTCTTCTTCTTTGGGAATAAGAACTTCTTCAATATCCCCATCGAGGTCCATGCTCCGCCTACGTTGCTCCAGGTTCTTGACCACTCGCTCTTCGTAACCGGAATAGGTATGCACAACATACCACTTCATATCATCGTTGGCGGTTTTTGGTTGTACTGCTCCTGCCATATTATCCACCAAGAAACAACTTATCAATCATAGCGCTAAAACCCCAGTCAATCAGGCCAAGAACAACTCCCATGAAAACCGCTACAATAAGCACCAGCCCGGTGAGATACAGAGTCTCTCGGCGGGTGAGCCAGGTGACTTTCTTGAGCTCGCCGATTATTTCACCGAATTTACGGAACCTTGAAGGTTTTTTTTCTACGGGTTTATTAGCCATAACGCTTTCCCGAAATGGGGCTATTTAACCTCACGATGCGGCCGACTTACCCGGCATCGCGGGCAGTATTTATTTAACTCAAGCCGTTGAGTGTCGTTACGCTTGTTTTTTTCAGTCGTGTAGTTGCGCTCTCTACACTCATTACAGGCAAGAGTGATTACCGTTCTTGCTTCGCCTTTTTTTGCCATATTATTCTATTATCTCGGTGATCGAGCCGGCACCAACAGTGCGGCCACCTTCCCGGATTGCAAACCTTAAACCTTTCTCCATCGCTACCGGATAGATTAGTTTAACTCTCATCTTGGTGTTATCACCAGGCATCACCATTTCGACGCCTTTTTCAAGCTCAATTTCGCCAGTCACGTCAGTAGTGCGGATATAGAACTGTGGTTTGTAACCATTAAAGAATGGAGTATGCCGCCCTCCCTCATCTTTGCCAAGAACATATACCTCTGCGTTAGCATAGGAACGCGGTTTAATGCTACCCGGAGCTGCGAGAACCTGCCCTCTTTCGATATCCTCACGATCTACGCCCCGAAGAAGGACACCAACTGCATCACCAGGCTCAGCTCGATCAAGCATTTTGTGGAACATTTCAACGCCGGTTACAACAACCTTGCGCGGCTCGTGATGAAGACCAACCAACTCGACTTCATCTCCAACTTTGACAACGCCGCGTTCTACACGACCGGTAGCTACTGTTCCGCGACCTTTGATGGAGAAAACATCTTCAACCGAAAGCAGGAAAGGCTGGTCGGTGGGCCGAGGAGGTACCTGAATATAGTTATCTACGGCATCCATCAGTTTAATGATGGAACCACACCAACGACATTCTTCTTTGCCGCAACCGCATTCAAGGGCTTTAAGAGCACTTACGCGAACAACAGGCAAATCATCACCAGTGTAATTGTATTTTGCCAGAAGATCTCTTACTTCCATTTCTACCAGTTCAAGAAGCTCTTCGTCTTCCATAAGATCGCATTTGTTTAAAGCAACAACGATAGCTGGTACTTCGACCTGACGAGCAAGCAACACATGTTCCCTGGTCTGAGGCATGGGGCCATCTGGAGCACTGACTACCAGGATAGCGCCATCCATCTGAGCAGCGCCGGTGATCATGTTTTTAACGAAGTCTGCGTGTCCGGGGCAGTCAATATGAGCATAGTGGCGATTTTTTGTTTCATACTCAATATGGGAAATAGCAATAGTAACGCCCCTGGCCTTTTCCTCAGGCGCATTATCGATAGTGAAAAAATCCCGGTAAATATTCTGGCCACCTATATGCTTGGCCAGTACCATAGTGATAGCCGAGGTTAACGTTGTTTTGCCATGGTCTACATGACCAATGGTTCCTACATTACAGTGTGGTTTAGTCCTGTCAAACTTCTGTTTTGCCATTTAAGCCCCCTTTATTCCTTTATACCTTCTTTAATTGTTTTATAATTAAAAGCCCACAATCAGATTCGAACTGATGACCCCGTTCTTACCAAGAACGTGCTCTACCTGCTGAGCTATGTGGGCAACCTGCTTATTATACACGCGCATATTGTTCTGTGTCCAGTAAAAAAATGGTGGAGGGAACAGGATTCGAACCTGTGTAGCCCTTCCAGGCGGCAGATTTACAGTCTGCTCCGATTGGCCGCTCCGGCATCCCTCCATTTGAACACTATAAAGTTGACAAAAAAAATAGGCCCAAGCCCGAGAGGGGACTCGAACCCGCTAACCTACCGATTACAAGTCGGTTGCGCTACCGTTGCGCCACTCGGGCACCATTTTGGCAGATTTGCCTACCAATGTCAACCAAACGCCCATTATAGAAAAATACGCTGCCTGAGTCAATTTATCAAGCTGCGCGCCCGGAAACGATACGTTTTATTTGAACTTCGAGTTTGTCTCTGTTATTATGAAAACAGATATTACTATTTATATATAGACTATGTTTACAGGAGAGAAAGCAGGATGTTAAAAGTAACCGAAAGGGCCGCGCTCGAACTCGAAAAGATGCTCCAGGAAAAAGCCGAAAGTAAAGACGATTGCCTCAGGCTGGTAACCGAAGATGGCGAGAGCTTCGCAATAGGAGTTGGCAAGGCAAAAGAAGGTGACCATTTTGTGAATTACAACGATAAACGCTTGCTAGTTGTGAGCGGTATTTTAGCTGCGCACCTTAACGATGCAACAGTAGGCGTAAAAGATACTCCCGGTGGACCTGAAATAGTGGTATTCAGGACCGCCGCCTAGCTTATCTACCAAATCGGTATTTGACCTTACAGTTGATGCTTACCTAAAAAAACAAGTAAAAAACCCGCTTAAAAAAGCGGGTTTTTTAATTCCAAAAGTTTCCATAGTACCAAAAAGCATTCATCATTCTAAGCCAAGCCCTTCTTTTAAACTGATAAAATTGAGGAGGTTATCCCTGGCTAGCATTCCCTGCAACTTACCTTCTGCAATTACTGGCAACTGGTTTACATTTTTTTCTGTTAATAGTTTAAATGCTTCTCCAAGGTCTTCCTCAGGACCGATAATATGTAGATCTTTCAGCGGTGTCATAACCTGCTCAACGCTGGTTTCGCTCCAGTTGTTACGTGAAAGGTTTTTAATATCCTTTAGAGTAATCACACCTTGTACGATTCCCGAACCGCCAATAGCAAAGCAGCGTCTCCCACTGGAGATGACATGTTCATTAACAAGCTGCTCTATGCTCATCTCCGGATCGATAAGCAAGCAATCATCAGCCATTACTTCCTTTACCTTATGGCCCTTCATCAATTGCCGGAGAGTCAGTTGTCGATAACTGGAAGCTGCAGCGCTCCGGATAAACCAGCCTATGATACTAATCCACAAACCGTTTAACAGCATTCCATAAAAAACCAGGGAAACGCCTCCAATAATAAACAGAAGTCCAACACCCTGGCCAATGTTCGAAGCAATGCGGGTAGACTTGTCAAGATTTCCAGTTTTCCACCAGATTAAAGCCCTTAAAACCCTCCCTCCATCCATTGGAAATCCGGGCGTCAAGTTAAACAACCCCAGCATTAAATTAATCCAGGCCAGCCAGAAAGAAACTGCAATAAAGACTTCGGCTTTCAGCGGAAGGGCAAGCCATAATACAGCAAATATCAATCCTATAATCACACTGGAAAGAGGGCCAGCCAGAGCAACCATAAATTCTTCTTTTGGTTTTCGTGGCTCCTCAGCTATTTCAGCAACACCACCAAGAATAAATAGTGTTATTGAAGATACCGGAATACCATACTTTTTAGCCATCAGGCTATGTGATAATTCGTGAAAGAGCACTGAGCTAAAAAATAACAGACTAGTGGCAAAACTAACCCCAATAGCAAGCCCGGTAGACCAGTTTGGATAATTGGCTGGAAAGTAGTTTGAGGCTAAAGCCCAGGTAACCAGGCCAAATATTATAAACCATGAAAGATGTAAACGAATTGATATTCCGAATACTTTTCCAATCAATATTCCCTGGCCCAATTCTACCCCTCCAATTTTGGTTTTTCGATAACCATAATACGCTGAGCAACACCTCTACCCAAAGCCAACCGGCAGCTCTTAACCTCAATAATAACTGGTCCGGTTGTTGCCGGACTCACCAGTTTTATTTCAGCCCCTGGTATTATGCCCATGTCGCCGAGGCGAGTTTTTAAACCATGCCCGGCTACGACTTCTACTATTTCCAGATTACTGTAAGCCGGAGCCAGAGCAAGCGGAAAACAATTACTTTTCAAATAATTGCCTTATCAATATTACTACAAGCCATCCTGAGATGCCTTGCATCTGTCTGAACATACAGCCAAATGTTCAGGATTTCTTTCTCCATGGTTTAAATAATAATTAAAACCTTCCAACCAATAAGGCCGTCCTTGAGGGCAGCTCGTAACATATTCAATAAATTTGTCTAGTCTTTCCATGCTAACAGAACTGAGATAATGCTCCATACGGCAAGCATCTTCAGAGGCAACGTCCTCTTTTATATCCAGGATGTCAATCAGAAAACGCTTCAAGGCTTGATGCCTCTTGTAGACATCACACGCGGTCTTCAAGCCTTTCCCGGTTAAATGGATCTCTCCATACTTTTCATGTGTCGCAAGACCGTTTTCGACAAGCCTGGTAATCGCCGAGGTCACACTCGGTTTCTTAACTCCCATTGCATGGCTAATTCTGGTAACGGTTACTTTTTCTCCATTCTCGGAAAGGAGCATAATTGCTTCAAGGTAGTCTTCAATACTGGCTGAATGGCGAATGCCCAAATTATCACCTCTTAGTTAGCCATATCTAACAATTATGGTTCAAACTCATAAATGTGTCAAGAGTTTTTCAACTACGAACCATTACAAGGTAAGGAGTAAATTAGCAATAAAGAAATATAGAACCACTCCAAATATATCCATCACTGTAGTGATAAATGGAGCAGAAACCAGCGCTGGATCAACCTTGAAAAAGCGGAAAATAAAAGGCAGGGATCCTCCTGTTAGTGTAGCCATAGTCGCGATCCCGATTAATGTAATGCTTACAACAACCGCCACCTCAATATTTCTCCCAAGTAAATATGCCCAGCCTAACACCAAAATTGCCAGCACCGCCCCCAGCATCAAACCAATTCCTATTTCTCTTAGAATGATAGAAGTTGCGCGGCGAGGGGTAATTTCTCCAGTAGCAAGTCCTCTTATGACAACGGTTGCCGATTGAGAACCAATATTGCCTCCAGTCCCGATAAGTAAAGGGATAAAAGCAGCCAATATCACAATTTCTCCCAGCAAACCTTCCTGCCCCGCAATGATAGAACCAGTAATAGTATTCACAATGAGAAGTAAAATTAGCCACACTACCCGGCTTTTTACTACGCTAAACAACCTGGATGCAAAGTAACCTTTTTCTGTACCGGTTACGGCTCCAAAGCGGTAAATATCTTCAGTTGCTTCTTCCTCCAGAATATCAACAACATCATCCCATGTTACAATGCCAACCAGGCGGTATTCAGTATCGACCACGGGCATAGCCAGCAAGTCGTAATCTTTAAGTTTTCGTGCAACTTCTTCCTGATCCGTATAAGTACAGACGGTTTTTGGATTTTCAGTCATGATTTTTGATAACGGTATTTCCGGATCTGTCAGTACCAGATCTTTTAAACTCACCGTACCGAGCAATTTTCTACCGCTGTCCATAACATAAGCTACATAGATAGTCTCTTTTGTTACCGCCAGTTTTCGAACACGCTCTAATGCATCGGCAACGCTCATGCGGAAATCCAGATCAATAAAATCAGGAGTCATTACCCTTCCGGCAGTATTTTCCTGATAACCAAGCAAGGTCAGCGTTGTTTGCCTTTCAGAATCAGATAAAAGTTTTAATAACCTTCTGGCAACCTTGGCAGGAACCTCATCAAGAAGCTCAGCTCTATCATCAGGCGGCATCGATTCAAAGAAATATCTTGCCCGGCTATCGGCAAATGCTTCCAGCAGTTTCAGTTGCTGGTTGGAATCCAGATGGTCAAACACCTGCATGGCAAGATCTTTTGGCAATAGGCGAAAACTCATCAAGGCACTACTGTCGTCGACCTCTTTCAGCAGGTCCGCAATATCAACGCTGTCAAGCTTGATCAGCTCTCCTCTGAGTATTTTAAAATTCTTACTCTCGAAAAGCTCTTTCAATAATGTGGAATTTAAGATTGGTTCTGACATAAACAATATAATCTTACCATAACAGCAATAGCCTTGATAGCAATGATAACCTTGTCTGTAACTGGTAAAAATCTTGACAACTACCTTACAGGCGCTTGCTCTGGCGCTTGATAATGTATGATAGAATTAACCAATAAATTTAGCTATAGGAGGAGTTTAAATGTATAAAAGTATCCTTATACCGCTTGATGGTTCTGCTCTTTCTGAAACCAGCCTGGCCCATGTATTGAACATGACAGAGTGCAACAATCCTCCTGCTGTTGTGTTATTACGCGCAAGAGAACCGATGGATAGCGGGGTCCGGCAACGCCTCAGCAACGATCTTGCCCGTCAACTGGACGAAGCCTACCAGGAGGAAATGAAGGAATACCTGGAAAAAGTTGCCGCTTTTCTCAAAGAAAAGGGAATAACCGCTAAAACTGTCGCGGCGACTGGTCCGGCGGCAGAAAGCATTCTCGATTATTCCCGAGAAAACGACATTGATATTATTGTCATGAGCAGCCATGGGCGCACCGGTATTGCCCGCTGGGCTTTTGGGAGTGTTACTGAGAAAGTGCTCAAGGAGTCTGCCATTCCAGTGCTGGTTATCCCTCACAAGGCAAAGTAAAGCTATTGTTTGTTGAGGCTACCAGTCTGGCTGGCTGCTTTTTCTTAAGGTCTGTACCAGACTCTCCAAAGGAATGGCAGCCAGGGTTGTTGGATTAACTGTGCCAGTAGCCGAAAGCTTGATCGCGATCTTTGCCGCTACCTCATCTGACGGGGCTTCAATAATATTTATAAAGTCATACTGGCCCAAAAGTGCATACTGAGTGACGATCTTGCCACCCAATAGCTCAATTTCTCTATCCAGCTCTTCTTTTATCCAGTCTGGGTTTTCATTGAAATTTTTTCGTCCTTTATCGGTAAGCACTACCAGTTGAAGATAACGTGCCATTGTAACCTCCTTGCCAAAATCTTCAAGCTAATTAAATCATATCAGGTTCTACAAAACAAGCAGCATGATTGTAAAATCAGGTATAATGATGCTAGGATATTTTAATCTTCGCTGAGGGGTTTATATGACCGACTGGCAACTTACCGCTACCACCATATATTGTAATGCCGTTCAAGATGAAGTTACCATCTTCGTTCACAGAGACGGCTCCCTCGGGTGTACTGGCTTTAACCAAAACCATCAAGAATCGAACCAAAAAATAGGTGTTAAACCCACCGATTCAGCCAACACCGTTATAAAAAAAGGGTGCATCGGTCTGGAATGTGAAAATACCACCGGTTACCGGGACAGAATTTTTTCAGAAGAGAATGGGCAGAATGGATAATTCAGCTATCTTGAACATAGATGATATTCATCTTACTTTCGGCGGCGTACAAGCACTTAAGGGAATAAGCGCCCAGATTAAGGAGAATGAAATTCTAGCTGTAATTGGCCCAAACGGCGCTGGTAAAACCTGTTTGCTTAACTGCATTAATGGTTTCTACAAACCCCAGAAAGGCCGAATTACCTTTAAAGGCCAAGACATTACCGGAATACGTCCTGACCTGGCAGCCAGAATGGGGCTGGCACGAACCTTCCAGAATATTGAGCTGTATGCTGGTCTTACCGCACTGGAAAATATAATGGCAGCCAGGCATGTGCACATGAAACAAAACATGCTTTCCTCCGCCATGTATTTTGGACCAGCTCACTCGGAAGAAATTGAACATCGCCGTATTGCCGAAGACATTATAGATTTCCTCGAAATTGAACCGATTCGCAAGAGTGTTGTTGGTTCTTTACCTTATGGTATGAGAAAAAGAGTCGAGCTGGGCAGAGCCCTGGCGCTCGAACCCAGCGTACTTCTGCTCGATGAACCTATGGCTGGCATGAACCTTGAAGAAAAAGAAGACATCGCGCGTTTCATTATTGATATTTTCGAAGGCCAGGGGCAAACTTACCCGAACACTCCGGTACTCAGAGACGGGGTAAAAAGCATTATACTCATCGAGCATGATATGGGAGTGGTGATGGATATTGCTGATCGTATAATCGTGCTTGATTTTGGTAAAAAAATTGCCGAGGGAATTCCTGAAGAAATTCGAGTTAATCCTGAAGTTGTTGCAGCTTATCTGGGCAAAGAAGCTTAAGCCTCAGTATATTATTGCCAGGTGCGGTTATCTTCTATTTTTTTATACCCCGGCTTAAAAACTGCATCCGCTACAATGCTGATTCCATCCAGCTTCAAGCGACATCTAGACTGGAAATTCCTGGCAATCTCATCACGAATATCCTTTTCATTTGTGCCCGGTTTTAAACTGACAATTATTTCCACCGAATCCCGTTGACCGCTGCGTCCTATTTTCATCTGGTAGTGAGTTACTTCTTCAAACGCTTTCATCACCCCATCAACTTCATAACCCACAACGAACATTCCTCGAATTTTTACCGCTTCCCCGATTCTACCTAGAATCCCGGTTAATTTAGGGGAACTCCGCCCGCAAGGACAGGGGTTAATGTCAATACTCGAAAGGTCTCCAGTCCCGAACCTGATCAGCCCCCATGCCTTATTATGCACCGGAGTAATTACTATCTCTCCGATCTCACCAGCCTTAACTGGCAAGCCATCAGCGGAGTTAATAATTTCAATCGCGTAATCATCCATCAGGTGATAACCTTCCTTGTGGCTGCACTCATAAGCTATCACTCCACCTGGTTCAGTCACCGCATAGCCCTGATAGGTATCAATACCATAGTCTTGTTCAAATACTTTCCGCACAGATGCAGCCAGGGGCTCGCCGGTAAACCACGCTTTTTGCAGGTTGTAGTCCTTTTTGAAATCATCCCCGTTTTCTTCAGCTTTCTTAATCAATACCATCAGAAATGACGGCGTTCCTAAAAAACCATTGACTTTAAGATGTTTCATGGCACGAAGTTGTATTTCTGTGTTGCCCGCCCCGGTAACCACTACTGTAGCTCCGCATTGTCTCAAACCTTCATGCATAAGCATACCTGCCGGCGAAAGGTGATACGTGAAGCTATTCAGAACTATATCACCCCGCCTGAATCCGGCAGCCCATAATGCCCGGCTAAACCACTGGATATCAGTAGTTTGTATTTCGTATACCGGACCCGGAGAAATGAATATACGTTCAATATCCTCCTCCGGAACAGCAATAAGACCGCCGTATGGAGGATTTTCTTCTTGCGCTCTGATAATATCCTCTTTACGGGTCACGGGTAAACGAGGCAGATCGGCAATAGTGTTAATATCACCAGCTTTAATTCCGGCTTTCTCAAACAATTCACGCGCAGCTGTAGAATAGTCATAAAGATGGCGCATCTGAAGCCTTAGTCGGCTATTCAGATAATTCTCCCTGGCTTCAGTTGACATGGTTTCCCATTCATCGTAATGCTCGTCTTGTCTTACAGCCATCTTTTCCGCCTTTTGTAGTGCTTTAATTCACGATAATTTTTTTTAGTACCGGTAGCCGAAAGCCCCATATAAAATTCTTTAACATCCTCGTTATTTTTAAGAAAATCGGCAGTGCCGTCAAGGACAATTCTGCCGTTTTCCAAAACATATCCATAATCGGCAATATTGAGGGCTACCCGTACGTTTTGCTCAACAATCAAAACAGAGGTTTTTTGCTCTTGGTTAAAACGCTTTATTATCTCGTAAATTTCTTCAACTAGCATCGGCGCCAAACCAAGTGAAGGTTCATCCAGCATCATCATCTGCGGAGCGGCCATCATCGCCCTGCCAATCACCACCATCTGCTGTTCGCCCCCTGAAAGATACCCCGCAGTATTTTTCCTCAGGTCTTTAAGGCGTGGAAAGTAATAGTAAACCATATCCAGATCTTTCCTGACTTCCCCCCGGTTACTGCGGTTGAAAGCACCAACCAACAAGTTTTCTTCAGCAGTAAGATGGCCGAATATACGGCGCCCTTCCAGAGCCTGCACAATACCAAGTCTACCAATATCTTCGGCGCTTTTTTCATCTATCCGGATATCATCCCAGTATATTGATCCGTCAGTTACCCGGCCTTCTTCTATATGCAAAAGCCCTGATACTGCCTTAAGGGTAGTACTTTTTCCAGCGCCATTACCCCCCAACAAAGTAACAATAGCTCCATCGGGCACGGTTAAGGAAATGCCGTGAATAACCCGAATAACGTTTAGATACGTGACTTCTATATTGTTAATCTTAAGCATGATATCGTTAACGAGAACTTATTTCTTCCCAAACCAATCGTATTTTTCATATTCAATTACTGGCGCCTCGATCCAATCCGTCACCGGATTGATGCTTCCTCCCTGGACCTGAAAAACCCTGAGAGACTTGGACATGCGATTATCCCCGGGAGTATAGCTAACAGGACCCTGAAGCCCCTCTACATCATAGTTATTTAACGCTTTAATTCCATAATCTTCATAGGCTTTCCACGCATTCGAATCACCTTTTGACAGTGTTTCATATCCAACCGATTCCACAGCAAGCTCGGCGGCTTTGGCCATAATCAGACTCTGGCACCAAGAGGCTATGTAGTCCATATTACCAAAATCGGCAGGATGATACTTCTGGCAATACTCCTTTACCTTTGCCATTCCAGACGCACCATCATCCCAGTTCACTGTAGGAAACAAGCCATAAACCCCCTCACAAACATTTGTACCCGCCAGGTCTACCAGAGCCTTGGTCATCCCGGCGTGACCGCAAGCAATTATCATATTTCCACCAGTCATACCCAATTCGTAAGCATTTTTAATAATCACCGAACTGGGCTTTGGAGTACTGGCAATGTAGAGTATGTCCGGATCGAGCGCCCTGATGGAATTCAGGCTGGTTGTTTCTGAAGTTGTGCTAGCAGTGTGTTCGAAAACCGGTTCCAGTAACTCGAACCTTAACTCTGCTGCCTTTGCTTTTGCTCCATCATAAGCACCATATCCGGTAGAGTTGTTTAGCAAATGCATTACAACCGTTGGTTTCCCCCGCCCGTCCCACAGGTTATCTTTATAATACTGCGCAAATACCACGAAATCATCACCGTAATCAGGCATCTGGCCATATATGTGTTGAGGTGGCCTATATATCACAGGGGCGCCATATACTGCCAATCCAGTAAAACCGCTCTGGTTGGCAACAGTCATTCCAGCCGTCATCATAGCGGACGAAGAACAACCGAAAGTGATGCACCGGCTATCCATAAACTTGTTAACGTTGTTTACCATGGTAGCCGCATTGTAACCATTGTCCATCCATACCAGTTCCACTTCGTAACCGCTCACTCCGCCCCATTCCTGGTTAATATACCGAATTGCATCTTTGTTTCCATGCTCCAAAACCTGCCCCTTCTCAGCAGCAGCTCCAGTGCTGGGAGTGGATAATCCAATTCTTATAGTTTCCTTCTGGCTCCCGCAGGCTGAAATGAGCAACGGTACACCTCCAATAAACAAAACAAGTGATGCCATGCTTGTTCCTTTGATGAACCCGCGTCTTGAAATATTAGCACTATGATATTTTCCCATTTCGTTTTCCTCCCCGTGTCTTACCAATTTTTACATTTTTGCCCTTTTACACTAATACGAAAAAGGCCAAAGACGATAGGAATTTTTAAATATCTGCCAGCGATGAGCCAGTCCTCTGGGTTCAATAATTAAAAACAACACAATAACTAACCCAAATAACATGGGGGTGATACCCGAAGCCCACCCGGAGGGGAACACGGTGATAGTCGACTCCAGGAACGGTACGAGTTCCAGTGACAGTAACCGTTCCAGCAAGCGGATGAAAACCACCCCAAATATTGGGCCTGCGGTGGTGCCCAGCCCGCCAATTATAATCATACCTACATATAATATAGATTCTTTAAAGCTAAAAAATTCCGGATTAAGGAATCCGTAATAGCAGTGCGCCAATAACGCTCCGCTAATTCCGGCGAAAAAACACCCGGTGAAAAAAGCAATAAGTTTGTAGCGAAACAGGTTTATACCCATCACCTGAGCTGCCAGGTCGTTATCCCTGATGGCTACAAAAGCCCTGCCCTGCCGGGTCCTTGCCAGGTTTTTTGCCACAAATATCGCAATGACACAAATTGCCATGATTAAGTAGTATTTGCTTAGTTGGCCGGTGAACTGGTATCCGAATATTTCTGCAGCCGGTACGTTGAGACCAATAAATCCCCCGGTTAAGCTTCCCCACTGGCTAATCACCCACATTATGATAAATTGAGCAGCGATGGTACTAATCGCCAGGTAAAATCCTTTCACACGTAAAGATGGAAGCCCAAAAAGCACACCGGTTAAGCCCGCCATTAATCCGCCTCCAAGCATACCAAAGAGAAACGGGACTTCGTATTGACCGGTAAGAATTGCTGAAGTATAAGCACCAACTGCTATAAATCCTGCGTGCCCAATTGAAAGTTGCCCGCAATAACCAGTAAGCAGGTTTAAACCCAGAGCAGCGATAATCGTAATGGCAATGATATTGAATATACTCAACCAGTAATTTGCCATAAAAAGGGGCACTACTATTAAAGCAACCAATAGCAATCCAAGCATAGCCCACTGCGTTTTAGTGCGGAATATTGCCATATCTTGAGCATATGTATAGTTTCTTATTCCTGCCGGTAAATGCACTTTAAATCCTCTCTATACGTGTTTCGCCAAATAGTCCATACGGTTTAATAAACATTACGATAATTATGATGATAAACGGAATAATTTCTTTTACTCCCGGCCAAGTTATAGCCGTGAGATATCCACCCGCCAGATTTTCCGCAAGTCCTATGATAGGTCCAGCGATTATTGCCCCAAGAAAGGAATCGAGTCCCCCTAATATCACTACCGAAAATGATTTCATGCCGGTTTCAACCAATCCGTAACTTATCCCCCCAATACTGGACATCAGTACTCCGCCAATAGCCGCCATGACGCAGGCAAACATCCACGAGCGGGAGAATATTTTGGTTACCGGTATTCCGCATGCCTGCACTGCCATCTGATCATCAGCAGTAGCTCTCATGGCAATACCCATACGACTATACTTAAAATATAACGATAAGGCTACAAATAACAGCAACGAGATGCCAGCCGCCCAAAGGTATTCCTGAGACACCACTGCAGTAACAATGCGTACCGGATCCTGAGGAAACAGCCTGGGCAGCACATCAACACCCCAAGGCCAGACAAAGGTACAAAGCCCCTCAATGAAATAAGCCATACCAAGCGTAACCGCAATCAGTGATAGGATTGGCTGAGCGATCAACGGTCTTAATATAAACCTTTCGATTATCCATCCGAGCAGAAGAGCGAAGCCTACAACAATGAACAAACCAAGCCATATTGGTAAGCCAGTTTGAGCCAGCATTCCGTAGGTAAACCAGGAAAACAACAGCACCAGTTGGCCTAACGCAAGATTGGCTACGCCGCTGGATTTCCATATAAGCACAAAACCCATTGCTATCAGAGAATACACCATGCCTACAGTTATGCCAGTGATTGTGTACTGAAGTAAATCAGCCATTAATCCCTCCTGGTTCATCTGCGGATCTTACCTTTATACTAGTTGTCACAACTCCCCGCCTGCCATCCCGATAAGTCACCGGGGCTTCAACTTTAACCTCACTGCCACCTTGATACATGGCTTCAATCAATTCCCGATAGCGCTCTTCCATATATTCCCTTCGCAGTTTACGTGTCCTGGTGAGCTCAGCTTCATCGGCATCGAATTCCTTGTGCATAAGAACGAATCTTTTTACGCGCGCTGGTGCTGGCAGATAGCTGTTGACTCGATTAAGATCGCGGCGGATGAGATCGGCTACTTCTTCACGCTGGGAAAGATCTACAAAAGTAGTGTATGCGATGTGGTGGTCTTCCGCCCATTTGCCTACCATCGCAAAATCCATGTTGATAATTGCCGTTACGTAGTCTCTTTCAACATCACCAACCACCATGGCATCTTTTATGTAAGGGCTGAAACGTAATCTTCCTTCTATATACTGTGGAGCGTATTTTGCGCCGGTTCTGAGCTCGCCCATATGTTCCAGGCGATCCAGAAACAGAATATGACCATTATCATTAATGTTTACTGCATCACCTGTACGACACCAGCCTTTGTAAAGTGCTTGCCGGGTTTTCTCCGGATTAGCATGGTAGCCACTAAACATACAGTCACTTCTCACCCAGAGCTCTCCGGAATCCATCAACCTGACTTCTACTCCCCTGGCTGGCCTTCCTACACTTTCAAAACGTATATCTCCCTCACTATGGGAAGAAATATATCCCGATTCGGTACTAGCATAATTCTGCCTGAGCGATACACCTATTGCATGAATAAACCGAAAAGTATCCAGACTTAAAACAGAACTGCCAGTCACAGCGAACCTCACCCGGGATAATCCTAGTTTATCTTTAAGGGGATGAAATAATAATAAATTGGCAATAGCGTATAGTACTTTCCATCTTGTCGGAGGCTTTTTACCTTCTAATGTGAAATCAGCCATCCGATACCCAACTGGCATACACAATTTATATACAAACCGCTTAAGCCAATGGGCATCCATCATTTTAATCTGGATTTCGCTAACCAGTCCTTCCCATTGGCGTGGTCCATATATAACAAAATGCGGACCAACCTCGCGTGTATCTTGTGCAATTGTATCCGGCTCCTCGGCAAAGTTCAGCCGCGCACCGGTTAAAAGATGCGGTATCGTTGAAAAATAACTATCGCCGACCCAAGCGGCAGGGAAGTTTGAAATAAGGTCATCTTTATCAGTAAGCGGATAACGACTGATGAAACTCTGAGCTGTACGGATCAAAGCCCGGTGGGTAAGAATAGCCCCTTTGGGAAGGCCGGTAGTACCTGAAGTATAGTAAATAAAAGCGGTGTCATCAGGTTGAAGCCTGACAACAAGATTATCAAATTCGTCTGGATTATTACGGTCTCGCTCTTTACCCAGGTCTAATACATCATTGAAATTAACAAGGGTAGGATCATCGTAGTTTTTTAAACCTTTTGGATCCCAATAAACGACTTTTCTGAGGGATGGTAATTCATGTTTAATCTGGAGAAACTTGTCAACCTGTTCTTGATCGTTGGCAATGGCAAAGCTTGCACCAGAATGTTCCATGATATACTTTAATTCAGAGGGAATCGAATCAACAAAAGTCCCTGTTGCAATCGCTCCTGCTGCCTGGACAGCAAATTCCCCCCAGAACCACTCAGGCTCATTATCCCCAATAATGCAAACTACGTCGCCAGGATTTAATCCCATTTGAATCAGTCCTAGCGAAAAATACTTTACACGCTTGTAATACTCCTGCCAACTGTACCGCTTCCAGATTCCAAACTGCTTCATGCACATGGCCGTACGGTCTGCCCGTTTCAAGCTGTTAGCTACTACAAGCCCTGGTATTGTTTCTGCTGTCAACTGTGACACTTTTCCTCCCGGATATAAAGAAACCTCCCTTGCCGGGGAGGTTAAATCTCTACCATATTCAGGTTAAGTTCTATAATACCTGCATAAAAGAAATACCCCCGGCGCACCTGGTGCGCCCGGTAAACGCGAAATTAAACTTAACCTGGTTTAAATAATTGTTATTTTCCATAACTGACTCATACAGAGAACGTGGAGAGATTACCACAAGAAGAATAATCCGTCAAATTATTTTATACTACTAATCCCTTTATCGCTTGCGATCCTCGATTTTTGTTACAGGCACCGTAGTACCAGTGGCCAGAGCTACCAATTCTCCCTGCGAGTTGGTAATCCTGATTTCAGAAACGCTTATGCGTTTGCCGCTCTTGATCACCCGGGATTCTGCAATCAGAACTTCACCTTCAGTGGCGGCTCGTAGAAAATGCATGTTAAACTGACTGGCTACGCTCGGATATTCTAGAGAGTTAGCCGCGTAACCAAATGCATGGTCAGCCAAAGCCATAATAATTCCCCCAAATGCATTGCCATGGAAGTTTTTATGCTCGGATTTTATCATCATAGATACCCTGGCATAGCCTGGCTCGAGCGTTTCAAGCCGCATCCCAAGATAGTCAACCGCCGGTTCCACACGGCTGGTTAGCAAGCGAATATTTTGTTCAGCATTATCACACTCACCCATTATCATCCTTCCTGAATAGCCTTTGTCAATCCCTTAACCGCGCCTTCCAATGTAACCTGATTGACACAAAAGGAAAGGCGCATGTATCCCTCACGTCCGAAACCACTACCCGGAACAGCCAGGACTCCATATTCCATCAATCGTTGAACAAAATTGATATCTTCTCCTCCGGGTACTCCTGGAAATAAATAAAAGGCTCCCTGAGGTTTGATTACATTATATCCAGCCTTTATCAATCCTTTATAGAGGTAGTCTCGCCTGTGCTGGTATTCAGCCACAGATACAGTCGCATTCATCAAGTTGGTTACCACATTTTGCATCAGTGCCGGGGCATTTACAAAGCCTAATACCCGGTTCGCATAAATAAAACCGGCAACAAGTTCGTCTTTGTCGTCAATCTCAGGATTGACAGCGATATAGCCAATTCGTTCACCGGGCAGGGAGAGATCTTTGGAAAATGAAGTTGCTATAATCGCTTGACGATAGTGATTAAGCGGAGAAGAAAACTGTATGCCATCGTAGATCAACCGTCGATAAGGTTCATCACTGATAAGGTAAATTGAGTGCCCCAACCGGTGGCTTTGTCGTTCAAGCACTGAGGCTAAACCACCCAGCAACTCTTCGTTATAAACAACACCCGTTGGATTATTGGGGGTATTAAGGATAATCGCCCTGGTCTTTCCAGAGATTGCCTGTTCTATCTTTTCCGGGATTGGTAAAAAATCATCCCCGGCTTCCACAATGCGGACTATTCCCCCATGATTATCGATATAGCTCAAATATTCCGGAAAGTACGGGCTGACAACTATTACTTCATCACCAGCATTGAGCATTGTCTTCAAGACAACGTTAAGACCAGCAGCAGCTCCACATGTCATCACAATATCGCTGCCTTTAAAACTTAATCCGAGTTCTTTTGAAATTGCTGTCGCCACCGCTGCCCGTGTAGCCGGATATCCGGCATTGGCCATATAACGATGCATACCAGGACGCGGATTATGAGTCTGGCGCATTAATTCCCGGAGGAATTCAACCGGTGGTTCATCTATCGGATTACCCAAGGATAAATCGAATACATTTTCTGGTCCCAGCCTGGCTTTTAGTTCTTCACCGGCTTCAAACATCCGGCGGATCCACGAACTGTGCCTCATCCCCTCCGCAGTTTTAGCCGATACGGCCATTTTTAACCTCCTCCCGCCCCAGTGAAAACGCTTTCAGGTTTATATTGAGGATTTTTGACGGAAGTTTTGCTTCGAGGGAAGCCCTCCAGATATCCACACTAAATGGTAAAAACACAGAAAGAGCCCCGAGGAGAAACACATTCAATGTCCTGGTATTGCCCAACTCCTCAACTTTTTTTATTCCGTCGATTAACAAAACCTCTCTGGTCTTTTGCTTGATGGCATTTAGAATTATGTCATCTTCAGGATACTTGGTTTCACCGCTGGTTACAGATAGAGGAGGAGAACCATACTGGTTTACCAATGCCCAGCCACCAGGTTTTAAGAAATGACAAGAGCGAGCTGCTTCTAATTTTTCCATGCCAAAAAGCACATCTGCTCCTCCCGCCGATATCAACGGGGAATTCACCACTTCGCCCATTCGTACATGACTGGTAACACTTCCGCCTCGCTGAGCCATTCCAATCGAATCCGTCTTTTTAACATCCCAATCCATACGTAATGCAGTTTCGGCTAATATATCGCTTGCCAGAATAATCCCCTGGCCTCCTATGCCGGTCATAAGAACACTAATATTTTGCATTTATTCTTTTACCGCCTTACCGAAAACGCCTATGGCGCCTACTGGACAAACTTGCTCACACAAACCGCAATTATCACCAGCACAGAGGTTCGGATCTATATACACCATATCGTTTTGATACTGAATCGCCGGACAGGCCAATTTAAAACAGGTGTTGCATCGGGTACACTTTTCTATATCTACAATGCGGCTTGCATCCGAATGTCGCCTTAGCGGAGCACACTCCCCGCGTACAATTAATACATATAGTTTTTCGCTTTCTATTGCTGTTTTAACTGCGTCGCGAAGTGCAGGGATATCAAAAGCATTTATTACAGCAACCTCTTCAACTCCCATCCCCTTTACCACGTTCTCCAGACTTACCGCCTGTACTTTTTCTCCGCTGGCAGCAATTCCAGTCGCCGGATGCCCCTGGTGCCCGGTCATTGCAGTTGTCATATTATCCAATATCACTATGGTGATGCTGCTGTGGTTGTATACCGCATCTGCCAGTGCAGTTAATCCGGAATGCATAAATGTAGAATCTCCGATAACCGCTACCAGCTTATCAGTTAAACCAGCTTTTTCCATTCCAAGAGCATGACCAATGCTAGCCCCCATACAGGCGCAAGTATCAAGGCCATTGAGTGGTGGATAGGCACCCAGGGTATAACAACCGATATCACCTGATATAACCAATCCGCCCTGTGCTTGGGAATTTGCTCCGGTGGCCATTTTTTTAATGCGTCTTGGATTTCTGGCAAGAGCATAAAACAAACCGCGATGAGGGCAACCGGGGCACAGAGATGGGGGGCGCGCTGGCAATTCGGTCTGGCAAGAAGTGGTGTCTTCACTCTGGATTTCGGTCAAAATTCCAGCCTTCTTTGCAGACGAAGCCACAATCTCTGGCGACAATTCGCCAATTATCGGGATGAAAGACTTCCCGCTTGCCGCTATCCCCATGGACTTAACAATGTCTTCAACAAACGGATCCAACTCTTCTATTACGATCAGTTTGTTCACTCCGGCAGAAAACCTGGTAATCAATTCTTTCGGAAGAGGATATGTCATACCCAATCTGAGTATGGGGGCAGCGGGGAATACTTCTCTTGCATATTGATAAGCGATACCGCATGTAATGATACCCAACGGTCCTTTGCCTTCGATTATCTTATTTAGCGGACTGGTTTCTACATACTCTTTGAGCTGTTGTATTCTCTTTTCAATGGCTACATGCCGTTTCCGTGCATATGCCGGCAGCATCACATATTTCTCGGGATTAGTAGCAAATTGAGCCGTTTCAATATTTTCCCGGCATGATCCCCTAATCTGTACCACGGATTTTGAATGCGAAACACGCGTGGTTGTTCTAAAAAGCACCGGGGTATCATACTGCTCGCTTATTTCAAAAGCCAGGAATATAAAATCGTAAGCTGACTGACTATCATAAGGTTCAATGACCGGGATTTTAGCCAGTCTCGCATAATGACGATTGTCCTGCTCATTTTGCGAGCTGTGCATCCCGGGATCATCAGCGCTAACAATCACCAATCCACCATTGACACCAGTAATCGACGCAGAAAGCAGAGAATCAGCTGCCACGTTCAATCCAACATGCTTCATACCGGCAAGACAACGCACGCCCGCATACGATGCTCCCATGGCAACTTCTACAGCTACTTTTTCGTTGGTGGACCATTCTCCGTAGACTCCGTCAAAATGAACGAGGTTTTCCAGTATTTCAGTACTTGGTGTACCTGGGTAGGCGGTTGCTACCTTTAAACCGGCATGATAGGCTCCCAGAGCAATGGCTTCATTACCAGAAAGAAGGATCTTGCTACCAGCTGGTAATTGTTGTAGATTATGCATTAGTCGTTACCCCTTAAATAAATAGGCATCAAATTAACATTATACCTTAAAAGAGTTAAAGGCCTAGTGATCAATAATAACCCTGTGAAAAGCTTCGGCCAACGGGTAATTCTGGCCTGAAGCCATCTCTTGAGCTCTTTGCCTTAACCATAGTTCAAGGTTTTTCTCATTATGAGAACCCAGCTGGGAAGAATGACATTTAAGTGCGTCTATTTTCCGGTTAAAAGAATCAGTTATATCAACATAATAATTAGGGTCTTCGCTGCCCCAAAAAAGCATTTCTTTTACCATATGCGATTCAAGATCCTCTTCAATCAACTCGGGAAAAGCTGGACGATTTCTCGCAAAAGGATACACTGCTTCAGCAACAACAAGCCCCGTAATTCGGTGATCCCTATGCAATAGATAGCGTCGGTAGGGATCAGTGGTAGCAACTGCAAGGGGTTTATATCGCCGGATTTGGCGAGTTATTGCCAGGCGTAATTCGTAGTTATCCTCAAGGCTTCCGTCAATAAAGCCTAAAAACTCCACTGTCTTGACTCCCAGGATTTTAGCAGCTGCCAATTGCTCCAACCGCCTGGCACTTTTTAATTTTTCAGGAGTCATTTGTTTATCTTCGCTACCCTTTTCGCCACCGGTAACTATTACGTAAACTACGGTTTTTCCTTCCATGTAATACTTTGCAACAGTGCCTGCCATGCCAAACTCAGCATCATCCGGATGAGGGGAAACAACGAGTAAATCAGTCACCTGTGAGGTCATCATACTGCTCCTGCCGTGTTAAAAGCTAAAGCTTCAAATTCATTGATTAATTCCTGGCTAACATTCACCCAGCTAAAACCGGCAACTGTCTCTCTGATTATACTTACCTCAACAGCAGTCCTTGGAGAGCGTTTTATCCAATCCCTGAATGTTCTTGCAAGCTCTTCAGTATTTAACTTTTTTAAAATATCTCCGCTTAAGCCAGGCTTGATAATATTTTTTAAATCCCCGACATCTCCCGCAATCACCGGGCACCCGCAAGCCAGCGCTTCTATAGCAACAAGACCAAAGCTTTCATAATATGAAGGAACAACCAACACACTTGAAGTTGAATAATAAGCACTAAGCTCTTCTTGCGGGACCGGACCGGTGAATATCAGTTTATCGGCAATACCTTCTTGTATTGCCTGTTGCTGCAGCTGGTTAACTCCATCATTACTGCCATCACCGCCAACAATCAAACAGATCCAGCCATCATCAGCCTTAATTAAAGATAACGCTTCAACGAGAAGACTGGTTCCTTTAAGAGGATCAATTCTTCCAACATATAAAATAATCCGCGTTGAACCATCTCGCAGACCGGGTACTGGCGAGGGACGAAAAATTGGTTTAAACATTTCCAAATTAACGCCACATGGTACAACCCGGATTTTATCGGCACTTGCTGAATATAAATGACAAAGATAATCTTTTTCCCGATCAGTGGAAGCAATTATCCGATCGCATACCTGTATAATCCTGTACTCTTCCTGCAAACGCAAATCAGGTTCAACCAATCCTTGCCCAATCTGATTTTTTACTTCTCCAAGCGTATGGAACATTACGATATGTGGAATTTTCCATCTATCTGAAAGTAATTGACCGCTGACACCAGATAACCAATAATGACTGAATATATAGCTATACTCACTATTATTCTCTTTAGCGAATCTATATACACCCTGATTAAAGGTATTAATATGGGAGTGCAAGGCAATTTTATCTACTACCTCTTGCGTTTCTCCGGCTTTGATATGCACAAGACGAACACCTTCTGCCAACAGCGTAACGTCGCAACTATGCGAATTGTGGCCACGTGTGAATATGTCAACGTGAAAACCTTTACTGGCAAACTGTAGCGCAACTTCCCGTATATAAACGCTCATACCTCCGGTGTCCCGGGCACCCAAATTGCCAAGCGGACAGCTATGAAGGCTGATTAATGCTATGTAGCGAGGAATGTTTGCCGAATATCTCATGGTTAACTTAATTCTATTTCAAGGCTGTAAAGATTGATACTTGTTCCCCCGAGCCAGCGCTTGTACTTCTCATCACCCTTTAAGAAATCCCATTTGCACCGCCCGATATTTATGGCTTTTTCTATTGCAAGAACTTTGCTCAAGAGTCCAACGCTAAGGTTGGCATGGCTAAAATTATAAGCATTATTATACAGGAAAATGGAATTATTACAGTCAAAAAGAAGCACCATGGCCACTCTCTCGCCATCAACTTCCAAACACCCGAACCGCAACACACCACTTGGACCAGCTTGCTCCCAAATCTTGTTAAAGAACTGCTGCATCAACGGTGTCATGAAACCGGCTTTTTCTATCTGATTCAAAAAGAACAATCTTAAAAAATCTTGCATATATTCCGGGCTATATGAATAGCGCGAATAGTTATCACCAGTGTAATAGAATTTCACCCTATTAGCTTCAAGCAGCCGCCGCATCTTGCGCCTTATTTCATGCCGATTCTTTTTGTCTAAAGTATCGAGATAAGCGCTAAAAGTCGAAGGAAGGGGCATCTCCAGGCTAACAGTTTCCTGTTTCACAGTTGCCCTGTGTTTAAGAGCGGAAGCTACTGGAGCCAACTCGGTAATAGCCAGGGAATCTGGCCTAAGGTGCCGCAAATGCAATCTCCTGATTTTTTCTTTTTTCACATCATCTAATAAAAGAGTAAAAAATTCTTCTTCTTTTCCGTTGATCGCTATGAAGTCCTGGTAATCACAAATATCAGTCGAACCCAGAAATGTTGCCGTATCGCCAGATATCTTTAAGGGAGCTATCGCGACCGGCTTTGTATCTTGTATACCAACTTTGATATAAGAAGAATAATCTCCGCCAAAAACCTCCCACCACGAGAGAATCCATTCTGGAGTTAAGAATGGATTCGAAATACCTGTTTCTGCTTGCACCATTTTAGCCATCGAACAAAGGCCTGTAATATCTACGTTGGATATTATCATTGTATTTTTTCCTGAATATTTCGGTTAACAGTTACATTTTGTACTTGATTCAATACTTTAAAGATACAATTTATCCGGTTTCTGCGCAAATAAATCTCTTGTATTTAACATTTGACAAATTGCACTTTAAAAAGATAAACTTGCCTTATAACTCCGAGCTAGGCTTTCCTAAACTTTTTTCGGGCAAGGGGGCCAGCCGCAGGGCGAGCAAAAAGTCCGAAGGGTGCAACCGGAAACAGTTGCGCCTACCTCTTTCAGGAAAGGAGATTATTAAGAGGAAAAATTTTGCTCCGAATAAACCTGCTAGGGGTATTTGTTAACGATAAAGAATACCAGTATCAATTACATGGGTATGATTACGCATACAGGCAATACAGCTTGTATGCTTTTTTATTTTTATAGAGTTTTAAACAAAGGGGGTAGAGTTTATGGAAATTAGCCGAAGGAGTTTTCTTAAAGCCTCCGGCGCAACCTTGGGCGGATTGTTTCTATTTAATGGTGTTGATAATAACGCCGTCATGGCCAGATCTCTTAAGAAAGTTCCTCTTAAGAAGAAGGTCAAAGAGTCAACAACAATCTGCTGTTACTGCAGCGTGGGCTGTGGTCAGATAGTATCCGTCTACGAGGATGGTATTATCAAAATAGAAGGTGACCCGGATCATCCCATCAATGAAGGGGCACTTTGTCCCAAAGGCCTGGCGATGTCACAAATTCACCAGGTAGATGGCAAACCAAATCCGTACAGGTTAACCAAACCTTTGTACAGAGCCCCAAACTCAACCGAATGGGAAGAAAAATCATGGGAATGGATGCTGGATACCATTGCTGCCAGGGTTAAGGCTACACGGGATGCCACCTGGGTCGAGTCAGCAAAACGTACAGAAGGGCTGGCTTCTTTTGGCGGTGGGGAGCTAGACAACGAAGAGGTCTACATGCTTACCAAGATGAACCGCGCGCTTGGCGTGGTGTATCTTGAACATTGTGCACGCATATGACACTCCTCTACTGTAGCGGCTCTGGCAGAGTCGTATGGAAGAGGGGCAATGACCAATCATTATATCGACCTCAAAAACTCCGATTGTATAATGATAATCGGCTCCAATGCAGCTGAGAACCACCCCATTTCATTCCGGTGGATTACAAAAGCCAAGGAAAAGGGGGCAAAACTGATCAGCGTTGATCCACGCTTTACCCGCACTTCTTCCAAGGCAGATATTTACGCCCCGATGCGCTCAGGGACTGACATAGCTTTTATCGGTGGAATGATAAACTATGTCATCAACGACATTGAACAAAATCCGGGCAACTACAACATGGAATATATAACCCAGTACACCAACGCATCGTACATTTTAAATCCGAGTTATAAATTTAATGATGGCTTGTTCGGCGAAATAGAACAAAAAACATACAATGGTTCATACACCGCTGCTTCGAAGGCAACCTGGAAATATGGTGGCGGCAACACTCCCGAAGCAGACCTGACCCTTAAAGATCCCAATTGTGTTTTCCAGATGCTGAAAAAGCACTACTCGCGTTACGATGCAGACACTGTATGCCGCATTACCGGTACACCCAAAGAGGATTTCCTCAAGGTTTGCCAGGCATTTGCAGAAACTGGAAAAAAAGATAAAGCTGGTACAATCTGCTATGCAATGGGAGCTACACAGCACACCTATGGCGTACAGAACATACGCGGTTATTCCTTGTTGCAAACACTACTCGGAAACATGGGAGTTGCCGGTGGCGGCATCAATGCTCTTCGCGGCACTTCCAACGTACAGGGTTCAACCGATATGGCAGCGCTGGAGCATATTCTTCCAGGTTATATCGATATGCCAATTGAGGGCGATAATGATATCGACTCGTTCTTAAGGCGTGTTGGCAAGCATCCGGCAGCTACCATTACTCCTCCCACAGGTCTGGCCGGGGATACCAGCGCTAACTGGTGGCAAAATACCAGGAAATACCTTGTGAGCCTGTTAAAAGCCTGGTACGGAGATGCCGCAACACCGGAAAATGAATTCGGTTTCAACTTGCTTCCCAAAAGAAATCCGGCAGTCAACTACACTCATATTGGCTTGATTGAAGCTATTAGCCGCGATGTTATAAAAGGTCTTTGGATCTGGGGACAGAATCCTGCAGCCGGTGGCCCAAATGCCAATGGCGCCCGGGAAGCTTTTGCTAAACTTGACTGGATGGTTTCAGTTGATATTTGGGAAAACGAAACCGCGATCTTCTGGAAGAGGCCTGGGGTAGATCCAACCACTATTAAGACTGAAGTGTTTATGCTGCCTGCAGCCTGCTCATATGAAAAAGAAGGCAGCATCGCCAACTCCGGCCGCTGGGCACAATGGCGCTATAAAGCAGTTGAGCCAAATGGTGAAGCTATAGCTGATCTTGAAATTATGGCTGAGTTGATGACAAAAATCAGAAGTCTTTATGCAGCCGATTCTAACGCACCCGGCCGAGAAGGTGTTCTTAACGTAACCTGGGACTACGATGCCCATGTTACTGCTGATCAAATCGCCAGGGAAATCAATGGCTATGATTTAACCACTGGCAAGCTAATGGCTAGTTTTGCCAACCTTAAAGACGATGGAACTACTAGTTCGGGTAACTGGCTATATTGCAATAGTTATACTGAAGATGGAAATAAACTGCAAAAACGTGACCCGGTTGATGCTCACCCGCAGAAAATCGGGCTGTTCTCCAATTGGGCATGGTGTTGGCCGGTTAACCGCCGCATCATCTACAACCGCGCAGCCGTTGACCTGAACGGGAATCCTTACGATAGCGAACACCCGGTAATCTCCTGGGATGCCCAAGGTGCCAAGTGGGTCGGAGACGTTCCTGACGGAGCTTGGGCTCCTATCAACGTAGCCGACACCGGCGCAAAGACTCTTCCGTTTATAATGAAACCCGAAGGTGTTGCCAGGCTGTGGGGTTTCGGGAACGCCGAAGGTCCGCTTCCTGAGGTTTATGAACCATGGGAGTCACCACTGGATAGAAATATTATGTCCGGTCAGAAAATTAATCCCTGTGCCTTTATCGGCAAATGGATGAACGAACAGGGAACACCCGATAAATATCCTTATGTGGACACAACCTATCGTTGTACAGAGCACTGGCAGACCGGCATCATGACCAGAAGCCTGCCCTGGCTCGTAGAGCTCATGCCTGACATGTATGCTGAAATGGACGAAGTTCTCG
>JAQUNW010000007.1 GCA_028717385.1 Dehalococcoidales bacterium
ACTGCTTTTCGGTCACGAATCTGAATTTCGTAAGATTGGTACAGGATAAGACGAACCATAGAGAGAAGGCTGTTCGCGTCCAAATTGAGTTCAGGGTTATCCTTCAACATCTGTTTCGCGGTTGCTTCATCTATTGCCAATACCTTCAAATCCAACGTCTTTCAAGGCGATTTGTATTGCGCGCACTGCTGATTCTCCAGAAGCAAGGGGTTGGGTGATATGAAAGGCATCTGAAGTGGCTCCATAACCAACAATCTCGGCAAGAATTGGAGCACCTCGCTCCAGTGCATATTCAAGACTTTCCAACACAAGTACTCCCGAACCTTCACCAATTACAAAACCATCCCGCTGAGAATCAAATGGACGTGAAGCAGTTGCAGGGTCAGGGTTGCGGGTAAGAGCTCCCGCCTGGGCAAAGCCGGCCACCCCAAGGGGGGTTATAGCGGCATCAGTACCGCCGGCTAGGGCTGCCTTGAGTTCTCCATGCTTTACCATTTTATAAGCGATTCCGAGTGCGTCGGTACCGGTTGAACAGGCAGATACCAGGCTCAGGTTAAAACCGCGTATTCCTGTTTCAATTGATACCCGGCCGGTAGCATTATCGGCAATCATCATTGGTACGATAAAGGGGCTGACCCGCATTGGTCCGCGAGAATTTAACACTGAAACCTGTTCTTCCATGGAGTGGGTACCGCCGATGCCGGTACCAATAAGAATGCCTATTTCGTAACGGTTTTCATCATCTATCACCAGGCCGGCTTGTTCTATTGCCTGTCTGGAAGCAGTGATAGCGAACTGTGCAAAGCGATCGGTGTATCTGGCGGTTTTAGGATCCATATAATTTACTGGATCAAAGTTTTTAACTTCTCCGGCAACTTTTACCGGGAAAGTAGAGGTATCAAAGCATTGAATAGTATCAATCCCGTTGACGGAGGAAATGAGGTTGTGCCAGGTTTGGTCGGCGGTGATACCAAGAGGGCTGACTGCCCCGTATCCGGTTACAACAACTCTGTTAGTCATGCTAAGTGCTCATTTTAGATTGTATGAGTTCGGCAACTTCGCCGACTTTGGTCAGTTTGGCCAGTTCCTCGTCCGGCAGGGTTATACCGAAACTGTCTTCCATGGCCAGGCTGAGTTCAACCATACTGAGAGAATCCATTTCGAGGTCACCAATAAAAGTGGAATCAGGGGTAATTTTAGCTTCATCGATTCCGGGGTTTACCTTGCAGATAGCCTTTTTGAGTTCTGCGTGAATGTCCATTGCACCGTCCTTAATAATAGATTACATAAATCAAGGAGTGCCAAAAAGCTGTATAGAAGTTTGTTAAATATATAAGAGGCTCGGGATTAGATCCAGCCTTTGCAAATCCTTGTTAAGCGGTGCTAGTATAAGGATCCTAAAAAAAGTTGTCAAATACTAATATAAATGGAGCCTGCCCTGATGATAATCGCTGTCGACGCCAGTGGAGGTGATTATGCCCCGCATGAAATTGTAAAAGGAGCCGCTTCGGCTGCTAATGAATATAACGTACCCATAGCTTTGCTTGGTAATAAAAATATTCTTAGCAGGCTGGTACAAAAGTACGAGAAAAAAACCAACCTCCTTGTAATAGATGCTCCACAGATAATAACTTGTAACGAACAGCCGGTACAGGCATTAAAAACAAAGCCGCATTCTTCAATCGTGGTAGGAATGCATATGGTTAAAGAAGGAAAAGCTTCTGCATTTGTTTCTGCCGGTTCCACCGGAGCAGTCCTGGCTGCAAGCTATATGATGCTTGGCAGGCTGCCAAATATACAGAGACCTACATTGGCTACGGTGATTGCGGTTAATCCAGAGCATCCTTTTTTATTGATAGATGCTGGCGCTAATGCTGATTGCATACCGGCATATCTTGCCCAGTTTGCTGTCATGGGCTCTATATTTGCCGTCGAGCATTTGGGGATAGAAAAACCCAGGGTTGCTCTGCTTAACAACGGTACCGAAGAGGGGAAAGGAAACCGTTTGGCAAAAGAGAGCCATCAATTACTCAAGACGACTCCGGATATTAATTTCAGTGGCAATATTGAACCTCAGGAACTTTTGGCTAACCGTGCAGATGTAGTGGTGACAGATGGTTTTACTGGCAATATAGTACTGAAGACCCTTGAGGGTTTCGGAGAAAACTTCGGTAAAAGTATTGGATGGCAGCAGACCCATAAAGTCCCACGTGAATTGCAAGGCTCAGCGCTGGTTAACTATGCGAAGGTCGTGTTTCTAACTAAGCGGGCTGATTACAAGGAATTTGGCGGCGCCTGTTTGCTTGGGCTGGAAGGCAATGTGGTAGTAGCTCACGGGCGCAGCAAATCCAAGGCCATCAAGAGTGCTATTCATCTTGCCATTCGCACAGTTGAACTTGAAATTATTGGTTCAATCAAAAAAGCAGTAACAGAAATCAGCCATAGCACTATTACTGAATAAAACAGCGGTGTATTTTCAGCTGTAATGGCACTTCAAATTTGGGGAGTGTTATACTTTTCATATGTTGTTAAAAATAATACTTGTTATTGGTTCTCTGCTGATTGCCGAGGTTGTTATTTTGGCATTGATCATCCGGTTTTGCGGCGTGGTTGTCGGGGCAGCCATCATAATTGGCACCGCTTTGTTAGGAGCGGTGATTCTGGCACCTATGAGGGTATCAGCAGTCCTCAGGCTTAAAGGAATCCTAACCAGATCCACCCCTTTGGAAGAAGGCGTTCTGCATACTTTATTATTGTATTTGTCTGGTGTGCTGTTAATATCCCCGGGAATAATAGGAGATTTACTTGGCTTACTTTTACTATTGCCGTGTTTTCGTACAAAGATTACCAGAAAAGCACGGAAAATAGCCGAGGAGTTTATAGAAAGAAGGCGTTATAGAGTTAATCGTATTGGATGTGACAATACATGGCAAAAATAACACTAGATTTGCATGATATATATAACAAAGGCGCCGCTATCGATAGCGAACTGAACCGTGTTATACAAGAGGCTTTAGAAAAACGCATCACTCCGGTGGAGATAATACCGGGTAAAGGATCAGGGCAGCTGAAAAAACGGGTATTGAGATTTCTTGCCCAGCCGGAGATTAAAAAACTATATCATCGCCTGGAAAAGGACGATAAAAACTTCGGACGAATATTCGTGCACTTCAAGCATTAGTTGAACATTTGGACTGAAAAATGAAACATGGTTTACTAACTAGTGGCACCCGCATTTTTAAAATTCTGCCACGATAGCAACTGCTATAGCTCTTTCCTCCATGGTAGTTTCGTTAAGAATCCCCAGCTTATTAATAAAGCGTGAATTTATATCCACACCTCTTAATTGATACCACTCACGCGGGATCTATTATAATATTTACTTATCAATACCATAAGAATTATTGACAATTCATAACTAGATGTGTTATACCTTCTGCATAGAATTAGAGTTAATCCCCTGGAAAGAATAAGAAAAATCGAGATAACGCTGAATGTAAAAATATAAACAGGAGAAATAAAAAGGGAACAGCCCTTGCAGGGGCTGTTCCGACGGAATAACGAACAAATACCCGCCGACTAAGACAGTTACTGCCGTTTTCCTTTTCGCATTATATAGGAAAGAATACTCTTAGTCAATCAACTTAAACAGCATTTTGATACAAGTTGATGCGGCAACTGAAAGGAGGAAGATCCAGATATTTTAATTCTCGCAAATCGAAATAATTAAACATTAATGATAAGGAGTTTATTTCAATGGCTGATAACAAAGAAGAGTTGGATATTGGTAGACTTTCACGAAGGAAGTTTCTGAAAGACGCAAGCATCGCTGTTAGTGGAATTACTCTGGGCACGATGTCCATTACAGCTTGCACTAATGCCCAAGCAGAGACGCCGACCAAAACTGTGACAGTTACATCTCCTCCTGTGACAGTTACATCTCCTCCGGATACTCTGCTTGTTGAGAAAGTTTCCGAAGCCAATTATATCGAGATAACTGTAAATGGATATAAATCTAAGGTCCTGGTAACTCCCGAAGAGACTCTGGCTGAAATGCTAAGAGATAAAATGAACCTTACAGGTACAAAAGTTGGATGCGACCGTGGTACCTGTGGGGCATGCGTGGTACATGTAAATGGCAAGCCTGTACTATCTTGCATGATGTTGGCCATCGAGGCCAATGGGGCTTCCGTCACAACCATTGAGGGGCTTGAAGAAAAAGGCAAGCTCCATCCCCTTCAGCAGGCTGTCTACGACCACACCGGCTATCAATGCGGCTTTTGCACTCCGGGACTAATCATGGAAGCTAAAGCCTTGCTAGATGAGAATCCGCATCCGACACAGGAGGAGATAAAAGAGGCGTTGGGTGGCCATATTTGCAGATGTGGCGCTTTCTACTCTTTCATTGAATCCGTTCAGATGGTGGGAGGTAATTAATTATGACTACTAAATATAATGTAGTGGGAAAATCTCTTCCTCGACCCGATGCTCGTCCCATCGTCACTGGGGCGGCGATGTACCACCGGGATATCAAAATTCCCAATATGCTGCATACGTGCATCCTCCGTAGCCCGCACGCCCATGCGAATATCAAGAGTATCGATGCTTCTGAGGCGGAAGCATTTCCCGGTGTGGCAGCGGTGCTGACTTACAAAAACATTCCGGCAGAATGGCCTAAGGGTTATGGAAAAAATCAACACCTGCGCATCTTGAGTGACAAGGTGCGTTTTGTAGGTGACCCGGTAGCGGTTGTCGCTGCTGAAACCAAGGCTATTGCCGATCACGCAGTGGAACTTATCAACGTCGAATATGAAAAGTTGCCCGCTGTATTCACTACCGCTGATGCTTTAAAACCCGGAGCACCAATAATTCACGAAGAATATCCTGACAATTCTATCCCAGAAAGCGCGTACGAGTATGGTGATGTGGAGGAGGCTTTTGCTCAGCCTGACGTTGTTATCGTTGAGACTTCTTCCAATCTTATTGCCGAACTCCCTGTAGTGAACCTTCTCGAAGATTCCGGCACCATAGCATGGTTTGAAGGTGAAAAAGTATTTGCCCTGAGACCCACCCAAAACAGTCCATCTACTCTGGGTAAAATAGCTGATTTTACCGGGATTGATGTAACGAACATGCGGGTGATGTCACCACGTTTTGTTGGCGGCTCCATGAATGTAAAAGAAAATGGACTCAAGGATTTGGAGTTTGCCGTTACTCTTGCCAAACTTACCGGCAGACCAGTTGGCGTTTTTTTGAATAAAGAAGAAATGTTCCATCAATACCACAAGGAACGCATGGGGGCACAATATAAGATAGGTGTGAAACAGGATGGTACGCTGATGGCAGTAGAAGGTTCGGCTACGGGCGACGGCACAGCGTACAACTTCACAGCCGCAGCAAATTATTGCGCATCCCAAATCAATTATGTGGCGAACATACCAAACCTTAAGTTCGAGAAACTGAACACTGCCTTTACCAATGTCCCGCCTGGTGGCGGGTGCCGGGGTTGGATATACATGGAAGCTGAATGGACATTTCAGCCAGCGCTGGCACAAGCTATTGAAGCCATCGACATGGACCCTTTTGATTTCTTTATGAAGAACACCCTTAAAAAGGGCACTCGTTTTTATCATGACGGGTATCATGAGTGTGCCTGTGACCCCGTAACCGCCGCAGCGACGCTTGCTGCTGAGGAATTTGGCTGGAAAGCGAAGTGGAAGGGATGGAAGAAACCAACTTCAATTAGCAATGGCAAAATTACGGCGGTAGGCATAGGTTGGGGCGGTTGCGGCAACGGCAGTTCGACTTCGCACTTTGCGACGGTCACCCTGAGTAGCAACGGTAATGTCTATGTTACCCCGTCTGAGGATGATTTTGGGAATGGTCAACGGCAAACCCCGAGGCGTCACGCCGCTGAAGTGCTGAAAATTCCCCTGGATGCGATAAAAGGCCCATCTGGTGACACAGACTCCCAGGCGTTTTATGCATGGCCAGTTGCCTGTGGAACTTATTCTATCGGAAGAGCGGTAAAATATGCTGCCGAGGAGGTTAGGCGCCAGCTCTTTGAATTGGCGGCACCCCAACTTGGAGTATCTGTTGAAGACCTGTACCTTGAAGATAGAGCAGTTAAAGTAATCAACAATCCCGACAAGCGGATATCATGGAATGTTCTTATCCCCAAAAATATGTCAATAATTGGCAGTGGTTCATCCCTTGCAGCGGGTAAAATGCCAATGATGTACTGTTGCCTTGTCGAGGTAGAGGTAGACTCCGAGACTGGTGGATTTGAAGTGAAAAATATCGTTTACGGCTCGGATATTGGGCAGATAATGTCACCGAATGATGCTTATCAGCAGCCGATATGGAGCCTGGTGATGGACGGAACGCGAGAAGCTTACACGCTTGATAAGACGACGGGCCGGGTACTCAATCCCAACTATCTTGATATAAAGTCACGCTGTTTTAACGATTTACCGGATTTTAAGGTCATATTTACGGAAACTCCAGAAGAAACTGCCCCGCATGGCGCACGATCATTCGCTGAAGCGGTTCCAGTACCTGTAACGCCAGCTATTGTCATGGCAATCTACAACGCTACTGGTACAATGTTTGAACTGCCTATCACCCCTGATAAAATTCTCGCCGCACTGGGCAAGGCATAGGAGGATAAGATGAAGACATTTACTCATGTTGAAGCTAAAACTATCGAAGAGGCCGTTTCATCTCTTGGGCATTATGGTGATAAAGCTAAACTCATCTCAGGGGGAACAGACCTTTTAGGTCTGTTGAAAGATGCAGTTCTTCCGGCCTATCCTGAAGCTCTTGTGAATATCAAGACCATACCTGATATGGCGTATATTAGGGAAGAAGGCGGTACTCTTAAAATAGGCGTAATGACAACGCTGAATGATTTGGCTCAAAATCCTACGGTGCAGTCTAAGTATTCTGCACTGGCTCAAGCAGCCAGAGCAGTAGGGTCAACCGGCATTCGTAATATGGGAACGATTGGGGGTAATATCTGTCAGCAGGTAAGGTGCTGGTACTTTCGATCGTCAGGCAACTATTTCGACTGTTTGAGAAAAACCACTGGTGGTGCCTGTTATGCTCTTACCGGTGATCACCGCTACCATTCAATATTTGGGGCTGTTGATGGCTGCGTTGCAGTTAATCCCTCAGATACAGCACCTGCACTGGTTGCTTTGGGGGCCAAGATTAAGACAAACAAGCGCACCTTCGAAGCCAAAGACTTCTTTGTGCCCAACGGTGGTAATACTCACGCGCTCGAAGGCGATGAAGTAGCAACCGAAATCCAGATACCAGCTTTGATTGCGGGATCAAAAAGTGCCTTCGTAAAATTTGCCATACGAAAATCTATTGACTTTCCCATCGTGAATTGCGCTGCTGTAGTCACTACATCAGGTGGCGTTGTCAGCTCAGCACGTATTGTTCTTAACGCTGTTGCTGGAGCGCCATACCAGGCCACTGAAGCAGAAACCTCATTAACAGGCAAAGCTATAGATGAGGTTTCTGCTCAGGCAGCCGGGGATGCTGCAGTTACAGCTGCCGTACCTTTGACAGGCAATAAATACCTGGTACAAATTGCCCGTACTATGGTGAAGAGGGCTATACTAGCCTGCAGATAACAAAAAGGCTGAGATGCCACTTTGAAGGGTCCTGCCAGGTAAGCGATGGTAACAATCTGGGAAAGTGGCGGGACCCTTCCCTTTTAGCAATAGAGGTATAAAAAAGGGGGAATAATGCGAAGTCTGCCTGAAATAATTGTTCTTATCAGGGGCGGTGGAGAAATGGCCAGCGCCGTAGCACACAGGTTACATCGCAGTCATTTTAAAGTGTGTCTGACTGAGGTTGCTGCACCAATCGCGGTTAGTCGAGGTACTACATTCTCTGAAGCCATCTTCGACGGTACCAAATCAGTCGAAGGTACGACCGCGGAATTGACACTCTCTTCGACCGCTGCTATTGAAGAAGTGTGGTCTCGTAATAATATACCAATTCTCGTAGATCCCGAATGTGAAGCCAGGCATTTACTCCATCCTGACATTTTGGTAGATGCCAGGTCGATTAAAGAAATAACCGATACCCGCATAACCGATGTCCCGCTGGTGATAGGACTAGGTCCTGGCTATCACGCTGGAGAAAACTGTGATGCTGTGGTGGAGACACTTCATGATAACGACCTCGGGAGAGTAATTCTTAATGGAAAAACCAAAAAGGATACAAAACAACCAGTCATCATTGGCGGCCTTTCCTCCGGTCGGGTAATTTGGGCTGAGCAGGAAGGTGTATTCAGCACCTGCCACCAGATAGGAGAATATGTAAAAAACGGGCAAGTCATTGGTCAGCTTGAAACTTTAGATATAAAAGCCCCCGTTGATGGGATGATTCGCGGCTTGCTCAGGAACGGCGTTAGAATTCCTTCAGGTGCTAAGCTTATCGAGATAGACCCGGTAAATGATTGCTCTGTCTGCTATGTCATAAGGGATAAATGGCGGGCGGTCGCAGGTGGTGTTTTAGAGGCTATTATGTTGTTGTGCAACACCCCGGAGGTGTGGATAAGCGTTCAGGCAGCAAAAAAATAGCGAAAAACTCATCAAATGTCCAGCCAGGCAGCAAAAAATTGCCTGTTATAAGTAATAGGCTTGATCTGGTGTGTAAGCAACCCTACTAGCTTAATAAATAATTAAGCACCCTATAACGGAGAAACCGCGCTCTAAATAGAGGGCTTTTATGACGCATTGGCGCATCACTCACTATCCAAACTTTCATTTAGCAAAAATCTACCCTTAATTCGTTTATAAACAAAATTAGGGTAGGTGCATCTAGTGTGATGAGAAGTTATACAATGCCCATTCTGCTTAACGGATTAACCACTGAAGAGGAAGTTCTGTGTATTGACAAACTTGGCTCCCCGAGTAGGATTCGAACCTACAACCTAGCGGTTAACAGCCGCCCGCTCTACCATTGAGCTATCGGGGACCGAGGTTTCTTAAAGATCCGCCCTGGCGAGCGAACCAGCCCATATTATCCAACTTTTAGCTTTAGTAAGTCAAATGACTTGCCGGAAGCTCTTTTAGGGGTCACGTTTTGTATATCGAACATGTGCGGAAGCTTTACTCAACGATTGGAATCACTGAGGAATAATTGTAAGGTTTAGAATTTCGTGTATGCAGTCCCTTACCGGAGATGATGGAAGTTGGGATACTGCCGAGCCTGGATTCGAACCAGGACTAGAGGATTCAAAGTCCACTGTGCTACCCTTACACAACTCGGCAACGTGGTACCCTCTGTTGGTGGTGCCGAAGGTCGGGATCGAACCGACACGAGAGTTGCCTCTCAACAGTTTTTGAGACTGTCGCGTCTGCCTGTTCCGCCACTTCGGCTTGTTCGTTAAGAGGCAGCAGGATTGGTGCCGAGGCCCAGGATCGAACTGGGGACACGCGGATTTTCAGTCCGCTGCTCTACCTGCTGAGCTACCTCGGCACAAGTAGTAATTGTAGCCTTTTAAGCGCGAAGGCGTCAAGGCTAACGCGGGTCAAAAGAAAACCAGTACTTGCTAAAGCGTACAACTTAGCAGAGTATTGTCAATCAAACGCGTGGAACCTATGTAAGCTGCAAGTGATACCAGTGCACCCTGACTAATGGTTTCGAGTTCTTTTAGGGTATCCGGTGCAGCAATACTGATGTAATCAATTGTTAAGCTGGCGTCGTTTAACAATTTTTTCATCCGTTCTTTAATGATGCCGGCATCTCGTACGCCATCTGCATGGAGCTTTTCTGCAAGCTTTAAAGAGGCGCTTATTGCCAACGCTGCCGTTTTTTGCTCCGGCGAGAGGTATTTATTACGGCTGCTTAACGCAAGCCCATCGAATGATCTGACAATAGGAATTGTTACAATATTAATATCCAGGTTCAGATCCCGTACCATTTTTTTAATTACAAGTGCCTGCTGGGCATCCTTCTGGCCGAAATAGGCTGTTTGAGGAGCAATAATATTAAACAGTTTTAAAACAATTGTAGCTACTCCCCTGAAATGGCCAGGTCTTGCAGCACCTTCAAGACGTTCGGTAATTGTGCCCACTTCTACCCAGGTATCATAGCCTGGTGCATACATCTCAGCTGCATTAGGCGCAAACAGTATATCGACACCTTCTTTTTCAAGCAGGGCAGAATCCCTTTCGATATCTCTGGGATAACGTTCATAATCTTCGTCAGGGCTAAACTGGGTGGGATTAACGAATACACTGACTACAACTATATGGTTGCTTGCCTTAGCAGCTTTCACCAGGGAGAGGTGTCCTTCATGCAGGCTGCCCATGGTTGGCACAAGACCAATTGGCCGTTCAAGCTCGCCAAGCAGCTTCTTATACTCTTCAATTGTGCGTACAGTAATCAACTTATTCTTCTTTTAAACTCTTCGTAAACTTCGCTATCAATAGTAAAACTTTCTTCATCCCCAGGGAAATTATGAGAGATAACATCATCTCGGTAAGTTGTAACCGCTTCAGTTATCGTTTTAGCGAGGTTGGCATAACGCCTTGCATGTTTGGGTTTAAAGTCCAAAAAACTACCCAATATGTCGTGTACAACCTGTACCTGCCCATCGCAACCTGCCCCGGCTCCAATGCCTATGGTGGGGATTTTTATAGCTTTTGATATATGAGCAGCAACCAGCGTTGGCACAGTTTCAAGTACCAGTGCAAATGCTCCAGCTTGTTCTACTGCCAGAGCATCCTGGTACAATCTAACCGCTGAATCAACGCTCTTACCCTGGATACGATATCCACCCAGAGCGTGAATATATTGCGGCGTGAGGCCAAGGTGCGCCATCACTGGTATACCTGCACTGGTTATGCTCTTTATAATGGAAGCAATGTTTTCACCGCCTTCCATTTTTACTGCGCCTGCTCCTCCTTCCTGGATAAACCGGCCGGCGTTATACAGTGCTTCCTCACGGTTGACCTGGTAGGACAAAAACGGCATGTCTGCAACTACCATTGCTTTTTTACTGCCTCTCACGACAGCCTTGGTATGATGGACTATATCATCCATGGTAACCGGTATGGTGGATTCATAGCCGAGCATTACTGTGCCAAGCGAATCACCTACTAGCAGGAGTTCAATGCCGGCGTCATCCAGAATGCGGGCAGTGGAATAATCGTAGCAGGTAAGCATTACCAGCGGTTCGCTTTTAGTTTTTTTCTCCCTGATTTGGTTAACGCTGATGCGCATACATACCCTCCTCTAAAATCGGAATATCCGAACCGGTTGTGGCGGCATTTTTAGGGTGGTTATTTTGGTCCACACAAACTATGGCAGGTTTAAATCCAGCCAATTCATGCTCAGCTATCTGGCAATAACTGACGATTATTACAACATCTCCCTTAGAGGCAAGCCTTGACGCTGCTCCATTTAGTTCGATTACTCCGCTAGCTTCCTCTCCGGCTATGCAATAGGTGGTAAAACGAGCAGCGTTGTTGATATTTAAAACCTCTACCTGTTCGTATTCACGTATATTGGCACCTCGCATCAACGCTTTATCAATTGTGATGCTACCTTCGTAATCCAGGTTGACTCCGGTAACGCGAGCACGGTGGATTTTACTTTTTAACATAGTTCTAATCATACGAACTCTCCTTGTTGTTAAGAATAGAGGTCATTTCCTTGGCTTGTTCGGGAGATATGCTGCCTTTTCTTTTGGCAATATCAACAGTGTACGAGCCGAGCATGCGGTACGTTAAAGCAAGAGGTGGCTCCAGCTTTTCAAGAGAGGTGAGATGCTTTTTAATCGTCCCTGTATCTCCGCGACTGACAGGGCCGGTGAGGCAGCCAGGAAGTCCAACAGTTTGGAGGTTATTAACGGCGCCTTTGAGTAGCGGCATAAGGGCTTTTTCTGAACGAGTTCTATCAAACCCCATTTCTTGCCACAGTTTGGCAGCAATATCTGCTAAAGCCATTACATAATTGGATACAAACACTGCGGAAGCGTGGTAAAGTGCACGGTTCTCTTCTTGCAGGAGCAGGGTATCAGCTTCCAAATCGTGTGCTAGCCCCTCCAGTGTTTCTCGCAGTGGAGGCTCAGCTTCTATGGTTATAGTTATATTCATAAACGGATCTGGTGCGTTAGCGTTAGAAACAATAGTTGCCAACGGGTGAAATACTCCAGTTAAAGCTCCCATGTTATTGGCGGTCTTCAATACCGATCGGGAATCGGCACCACTAGTGTGCACTACCATTTGTCCGGTTTGCCAGTTAACGCTTGCGCTAACAGTCGCTATGGAGGAGTCTGGGGTGGTGATAAAGACCAGGCTAGAGACTCGAGCAGTTTCATCTGGCGTATGATACGCTTTACAGCCAGGTATTAGGCTGGCCATGGTTAAGGCACTTTCGTAACTGCGGCTAGAAACGGCGCTTACTGAGTATCCGCGTTTACATAATGCGCATCCCAGCGCTCGCGCAACTTTTCCTGCTCCGATAAAACCAATTTCCAACCCATTTTTCTCGATTGTCATAAAAAAACCTTCTCCGGCAAGGCCAATAGAGAAGGCAGTTCAGCCAATCCTCCGTCTCGGTCGCACCGGATCCAAGCGGTTATTTTATCCGTGTAAGACAAACACCCTATGGCTCAACGCCTCTTTCGGGGTCGCTGGCACTGGGGAGTTAATTGTAGGCGCTTGAAGAACAAGTGTCAAACATGGGCATACCTTAAGGCTGTTTAAATTTATTAAAAATGCCTGCACAAAGCGAATCACTCAGTTCGCCATTAGAACGGTGAAACAACTCAGCATGCAGCGGTGTTATTGAAATGTACCCATTTTCAACTGCCCAGATATCGGTTTCGGATGATACATCCTGGCTGAGTTGCTGGCGTACCAGCCAATAATATTCCCGGCGTCCATCATATCCTTGTTCAACAGTGTCAATGTGAGTTTTATGCGCCAGGCGGGTAACTCTAATGCCCTTAATTGAAGAAACAGGAATATCTGGGAAATTAATATTAAAAAAGCCGTTTACACCAAGCGAGCCTGCTTTTATGGCGTCAGCTACCATCAATGCCAGGCGGGCGGCATTATGCCAGGTTTCGCGTTTGGATTCTGGCGATACCGAGATTGCAATGGCGGGTAATCCTCGCAGATAACCCTGCATGGCAGCTCCAACTGTGCCGGATATCAGTACGTCATCCCCAAGATTAAGCCCCAGATTGATGCCCGAAACAACTACATCTACATCTTGCACCAGCTTGCCTATGGCAAGGATAACCGAATCCGAAGGAGACCCTTCAATAGAATAGACATCAATCCCCTGGGTAAAACAGTTATGCTGCCTGACCCTGAGTGGCAGCCTGAGGGTAACCATGGTGCCCGTAGCACTTTGCTCTCTGTCTGGAGCTGCCACACTGACGCTGTGTTTAGTGTTTAGAGTATCTGCCAGAATCCAGAGGGTATCAGCGAAAATCCCGTCATCATTGGTTACAAGTATTTTCATACCAACAAGTTTACCATTAATGCAATAACGCCTCAAAAACATGGCTTGCATATAGAAACCAGATAATAATTGTGTTTGATTGCCTGAAAAGTTATATGATAAGCTAACAAACTTATTAAGTAGGGTGGGCAGGATGGAAAATGTATCGGTAAATAAGTATAGAGATTCCCTCAACAATCCGGAAAGGTTTACCGTTACCTGGGAGCAAATTCCTGGGAGGATAAACACCCGCCAACAGCTTAATTCTATTCTTACCAATACCGCTGAAGCGGCAGCCGGCGGAATTGTAACTACTATCAGTATCACAGATTCACCTGGAGGCACCCCTGCATTGCCATCCGAGGTTGTTGCACTAGAAGTTCAAAAACTGGGGATAGAACCTCTGGTTCATATTGCCCTTAGGGATAAAAACCGAACCCAGGTAGAGAGTATTTTATATAACCTTAATCTAAACAATATACGAAATGTGTTGGTGATCAGCGGAGATTATCCAGAAGTCACCTCGTATATGGGCAGGGCGCTGCCGGCGTATGACCTTGATCCGGCGCATGTAATGGATTTGATCCGGTGTTTGAATTCCGGGCGTGAATATGAAGCTTTAGGCAAACCCCGACAGATGGAACCAACTGATTTCTTTGGTGGAGTCGGAGTATCCCATTTTAAGCAATCAGAAGCAGAAACCGTATGCCAATACTTTAAACTCGAAAAGAAGATTAAAAGCGGTGCCGGTTTTATCATCAGCCAGATTGGCTACGATGCCCGCAAGATGCACGAACTGGTAACGTGGTTGAAGTATATGGATTACAAGGTGCCAGTACTGGCAAATATTTATTTGCTTAGTTATCCAGCTGCCAAGGCAATGCATGTTAACCGCATACCTGGAGCTGTTGTTACAAAAGAACTGCTTGAGGAAGTGGAACTTGAGCGACAGGCGCCTGATAAAGGCAGAGAAAAACGCATGATTCGAGCCGCCAAGATGTATGCCATGGCAAAAGGAATGGGTTATGCTGGTGTGCATATTGGTGGTTATCATCTGACGCACAAGGATATGGAATACATTGTAAATTTGGGAAATGAATTGGAACCACGATGGCAGGAATTGGTACCGGAATTTAGCTACCCTCAGCCGGATGGTTACTATTTGTTCGAAAAAGATGAGCAGACAGGTTTAAATACTATGGAAGAAACCGGATTACTCGGAAAAGGCAAAGCGCCCTTTTCATATCGTATAGCTCGCATAATTCATGAAGGGTTTTTTGATCCGCGCCATCCCTTCTTTTCCTTATATCAAAAAATGGCAGCTCGGATTGATGAATCTGATTTATCCCGTAGAGCGTTTGGCAAGCTCACCCATATAGCCAAGACCATGTTGTACAATTGCCTCGATTGCGGTGATTGTGCACTATTTGATACTGCTTACCTTTGCCCGGTTTCACAATGTCCAAAAGAAAGACGGCTTGGTCCCTGCGGTGGAAGTCATGAAGGGTGGTGTGAAGTGTACCCTGGTAAGAAACAATGTATTTGGGTGCGCGCATATGAACGCTTTAAACATTATAACGAAGAAGATATTATTGGTTCTTATATTGTACCCCCGCGTGACTGGACGCTTTGGCAGACGCCCTCTCAACTGAACTTCTACTTGGGGAGAGACCACACTTCCAAGCGGCTGGGTCTAGAGCCGCCCCAACCAAAAAGCAAAGAATGAAAACCAGCGACTTCGAATATATCCTGCCCCAGGAGCTGATTGCCCAGGAGCCGATAGAGCCACGTGATTCTTCACGTTTGATGGTACTCAACCGAACAGATAAGAGTATTACCCATCGCGTGTTTAATCAACTGGCGGATATGCTTATCAGCGGGGACGTTCTGGTGTTTAACAATAGCCGCGTTCTGCCGGCTCGCATTTACGGTAAACGGGCACTTACTGGCGGGAATGTGGAAATTCTACTGCTTAAAAGGCTTACGTTAAATACTTGGGAAGTGATGACCAAACCGGCAAAAAAACTTAAAACTGGCGAAGGGGTGGAAATACCGAAGGTTGAGGTAAGTGCAACTATTATACAGGAAAAGGAAGGGGGCATTCGGGTAATGCGCTTTTCCTCTGAAGAACAGCTGTTTAAGGCAGGGGAAGTGCCGCTTCCGCCTTATATTCACCACCCTCTTATAAACGGAGAACGTTACCAAACAGTGTATTCCAAAATATTGGGTAGCGCAGCTGCGCCCACTTCAGGTCTTCACTTTACACCCGATTTAATACAAACAATCAGTAACAAGGGAATTGAAACCAATTATGTGACCCTTCATATTGGACTGGATACCTTCCGCCCTGTAAACACGGAAAATCCCCTTGAGCATGCTATCCATACTGAATATGGGCAGATCGATGCTGCTACCGCTGATCGGATTAACACAGCCAAAAGGGAGGGCCGCAGGATTATAGCAGTTGGTACCAGTACAGCACGTTTGCTCGAACAAGCTGCTGGCGAGCCGGAATATAGCGATTGGGTGAGCCTATATATACTGCCCGGTTACCAATATCGGGTGGTGGATGCGCTGATTACTAATTTTCATCTCCCTCGCTCCACCCTTCTTATGCTGGTGAGTGCATTTGCCGGCAAGGATTTTATTTTTTCTGCCTACCGGGAAGCGATTAACAACCATTATCGTTTCTATAGCTTTGGCGATGCTATGCTTATTGTATAAGAGGATGAGTGTATCCTTTTTGTCTTCCTTGAAAAGGGCTTATACACGATGAAGGATCTTCCCCATAATAGTGCCCGTTGTAACAGGGGAGCTTTTCCGTATGTACGGGCTCAACTTGTGTGAGACCCTTCGCTGCGCTCCAGGGTGACACTTTGTTGTTGTTTGCTGTGTCATCATATTTTAATTGGCATAATTTTCCACGCTTTAGTTTTAACAATACTTCTCCATCTGTCCTATCTTGCGCTTTCGATAGAATGAAATCGCATATTGTGCAAACCGTAAAAAATCAAGCAACAGTTAAAGCTGTAAACAGATAACCGGTCCCAACCATGATGACGTTGCTAAAACTGTGCATGAGCGCAGGATATACAATACTCTCGGTTTTTTGGTATACAATCCCTTGTATAGTTCCAAGTATAACCGCATACACTAATTGAAAACTATCAACCTCAAAGCTAAATGGCGCCAATGACCAATTTAAATGGGCAAAAGAAAACAGGATCGAAGCCATGATGACTTCTACGGTAAAGCTTTTCCTGATTTGTATGCTTCGTCCAAATGTATAGACTAAAATGGTTATAGGCAATGCTCGAAATATCACCTCTTCAGAAGGACCGCTTAAAAATAACTGGAATCCTATAGTTCCCAAGATGTTCCGGCAGTCTAACGGAAAGGCATAAGTTGGTAGCTGATTATTAAGACTCAAAAACAAGTGGAGCATAATAGCAGCAAATGCAAAGACTCCAGTAAATATAGCAACATATTTTGTACCTTTTCTTATATTGCCTAGCTTCAGGTAGAAATCGATTTTTAACAACTTGCCCAGCGCGATGATTATTATTAAAGCGAAGACCATTTGGGCAAAATGATGGACGGAAATACTCGCAAAAGCATCGTGCGGATCAATTTGTGCATACGAAAACTGATTTGCAACAAAATGCCCCGCTTTTCCTAATAATACTTGTGTCGCGAGTAAAGCAATAAAAGTAGCACCGGTATACAAAATCCTGTTAAGGGGGAGCTTTTCCATATGACTAATACCTCATTTTCTATACTATTTTTGGCAAGCTTATTAACATAATTCGTATTTATACTCATAATTGAGAATTTCCGGTGCTTAATACAAATTGTGATATTGTACTCCTTGATGAAGCATTAATGCTAGATAGAAATCCACTTAATTAAAAATAAAGGCCAATTAGTAATAAAAAATTTTCACACACAAGCGCGGTGACTCAAGAACGATAAACCTTATCTATAATACTTAATGTATGAATAATAATGTTTTAGGCATTGGCGGAATGGAATTTGTTATTATATTAGCCGGGGTTTATTAAAACATAATGAATGTAATTGTTCGGTCGTTCACGCGCGAAGACATCCCTGCGATGATTCAAATCTGGAATAAGGTTGTTGAAGAAGGAAACGCATTCCCGCAGGATGAATGTTTAACTCCAGAAACAGGTTATGCCTTTTTTTACCAGCAATCCTATTGCGGTGTTGCCCAAGATCTGGAAAGTGGAATACTCTACGGCTTGTACATCCTTCATCCCAATAATGTTGGCAGGTGTGGTCATATATGCAATGCTAGTTATGGAGTATATCCTGAAAGCAGAGGAAAGCACATCGGCGAAAAACTGGTAAGCGATAGCCTTATTCAAGCCAGACGGCACCAGTTTAAAATACTCCAGTTTAATGCTGTAGTTGCAAACAACGCCTCGGCGAGGCGATTATACGAGAAGCTTGGTTTTAAGCAACTTGGCACGATCCCCGGCGGCTTTCGCATGAAAGATGGACATTATGAAGATATCTGCCCATATTACATTGTTCTTTGATTTTCTTGTCAGCGGATTGGAGTGCCTGACAACTCTCTTTAAGACCATTTACATAAATTACTCAAACCTGATACACTTTTCATAATGACAATGGATGCTTTCATAAAAAAGATATATATAAATTTTCGTTCTTCTAAACCGATATATCGGCAATTAGTCGAGCAAATACAAAAGCTTGTTATAACAGAACAAATAGAACAAGGCGACCACCTTCCCTCCATTCGACACTTGGGGAATAAGTTAAATATTAGCCCTAATACTGTCGCAAGAGCTTACCTGGAACTGGAACGCGAACAAATAGTGGTTACAAAAAGAGGAGGCGGAACCATAGTATCCGCAAGCAGGGATGAGCAGCTTTTACGGGAAATACGTGCAAAACACCTGCAAAGCAATGTATCCAAGGATATTGTTCGGATGCTTGGCCAGGGGTACAAGCTCGATGAATTGGAAGCAGCTTACTTGTTAGGAATTAACCGGTGGAAGGAAGAATTTGAGTCAGCTTCCACTACGCCATCTATTACGAATATTGAAGGCGATAGTGGCGAAACATTGCGTATAACAGGCAGCCATGATATCGCTTTAAATATCTTGATAACTTTGTTCAAACAGTATTCATCCAACATTAAAGTTGAAGCCAGCCATGTAGGAAGCCTGCGGGGCTTGATAGCTTTAGAAGAGGATACTGCCGACATAGCAGGAATCCATTTGTTAGACGAAGAAACAGGTGAATACAACATTCCTTTTATTAAACGCATATTACCAGGGCAAAAAATGGTAGTTATTAATTTGGTATATCGCAAACAAGGTTTGTTGTTTGCACCAGGAAATCCTAAAAACATTGGCGGCTTGGGTGATCTTGCCAAATCTGACATAAGGTTTGTAAACAGGCAAAAAGGCTCCGGTACCAGGGTATTATTGGATTTGGAGTTGAAAAGAACGGGAATTGATGAGAGAGACATTTGTGGATTTGATATAGAGATGGACAATCATCTCGCAGTTGGGCTTGCGATAGCTCAAGGAAGAGCTGATACAGGTTTGGGTATTGCTGCAGCTGCTCATAGTTGTGGATTGGGTTTTTTACCATTATTTAAGGAGCGGTATGATATCGTAATGCCCGCAAAAACGTTTGATAGCAAGAAAACAGACCTTCTTATGAGCATCATCTCCGGATCCGAGTTTAAAAAGATTGTGAGTGAAGTTGAAGGCTACGACACGTCCAAGACCGGCTCGGTGATGGAAGTTTCATAGGTTTACAGCAAATTATTTATTAGAACAGCTTTTTGTTACGCTAATCCTTGTATTCTCTTCGGTTAATATAAATTCTTCCCCTGCATATTTTAAGAATAATAATCATCGTGCAAAACACCTGAAACATCTATCTGAATTTCTTTGACATCACCCTTTTCTTTAATGTAGTATTTGTACAATTACAAAGAGACAGTTTGGTATTATTTCTATTCTGCCACCTGGCTTGATCGAATAAAAATATATTATACAGGAGGTATAGGTGCCGGATAAAGCTATATTGTACGATATGTCTCGGTGTACTGCCTGTCGCGGTTGCCAAGTATCTTGCAAGCAATGGAATGATAAAGCGGCAGAGGAAACCAATAACTGGGGTTCTTACGAAAATCCGAAAGAACTCTCATCAGCAACTTGGCTGAAAATGCGCTTTTTCGAGATCGAAAGAGAAGGCAAATTCGATTGGCAGTTTATTAGAAGGTCTTGTATGCATTGCACCGATGCTGGTTGTGCGGAAGTGTGCCCTGTTGGTGCTATCTTCCATACAGACGAAGGCTTTGTAAACATTGACCAAGAATGGTGTATAGGTTGTGGAACTTGTACGCAGGCTTGCCCCTTCCATGTACCTCATCTCGATCATCACGAAGGCATCGTCAGCAAATGTAGCGCATGCACAACTTTAGGTTTTGATCGAGTATCACAAGGCTTGAGTCCAGCTTGCGCGAAATCCTGCCCCACAGGTGCTTTAGAGTATGGAGAAAGGGATGTTTTGTTAGAAAAAGGCCGCAGCCAAGTACAAAAACTCAAGGCTACAGGTCACGTAAACGCCATGTTGTACGGAGAACATGAACTAAGCGGCTTGCATGTTTTGTATGTACTTGACGATAAACCGGAAGTATATGGGCTGCCTGAGAATCCACAGATGCCAACCAGTGACATGATCAGTAAATGGCTTGCTGGTCTAGCTACGGCTGGTGTTTTGTCTACATTGCCGCTGATATGGATTTTTAAACGACGCGAAGAAATGATAACTAAAAACAAAGCCAAGGAGGGCACTGTATGAGCATTTCTGATATGCCCTGGGGAATTACTCTGTGGCTTGATTTGTGGTGTGTAGGCATTGCAAGTGGTGCTTTTATGAATGCATTTGTCATTGATAAGCTGAGTTCGGGGACCCAGCGAAATCTTTTCCGTTTTGCGGTTCTATCCGGTCTTGTTTTTGCCTTCATAGGTGTGATTTTATTGCTATCTCACCTTGGTCACATTTTGTGGTTCTGGCACATGTTTGTAACAATCCGACCGCAATCAGTACTCTCTCTTGGCGGTTGGATTCTCTCTTTGTGGCTCGCTGTTGCGGGTATTATGGCTGTACTGTGGGTGGTTGAACACTATATTTCGAACAATATTTTGGTTAAAAAAATAAATGGCGTTTTGTCTTGGGTTGGATTTGCTTTATCAATCCTTCTCATTACCTACGGTGGTGTTTTGATTGCTACCACCAACCAGCCACTGTGGGCGAATACCCTACTGCTACCTTCTCTATTCATAGGTTCGGCTTTATGCACCAGCGTTGCATGGCTGATCATTTTGTCTTATATAGTTAATTGGCTGGGAAATAAAAATATCAAGCCTCTAGATTGGTTAATCACCCGTTTCACTGATTCGAGTGACTATACCATTAATAACAATGTCGTAGCCAAGCTTATAAAAGCGCTATTTGTTTATCTGGTAATTGAAATTGTGATTCTGGCAGCTTTCATGGTTTGGTTATGGTTTACAGCTGAATCTGCATTTACTCAACTCGTTTTTGGTGAAATGGCAGTCTATTTTTGGGCTGGACTCGTAGCGTTGGGGCTGGTGCTCCCGCTAGCGCTATTAGGTATTAACCGGTGTAGAAATAAACTAATGCAGATCCCTCCAGCATTAGCAATTTCGTCCGCAGGGTTAGCTTTTATCGGGGGTTTGGTATTAAGGGCGGTCTTGCTTGTTAGCGCTCAGCTTTAGCTCATTAGATCATTTAAAAAATTGGAGGAAATATGTCAATTAATCGTCGAGAATTCTTAAAGGGTTCTGGAAAGGTTTTTGCCGGTGGTTTAGCGTTATCAGCGCTGGGCATCGACGTTCGCCCGATAAGAGTACATGCCAGCAAACTGGAAAAGCTTGAAAAAATTAAGACAAGTGTTCAGACAACTACTACCTGCTGCTATTGCTCGTGCGGGTGTGGGTTGATTTGTAGCACTGATTCTAATGGCGAAATCATCAACATTGAAGGCGATCCTGACCATCCTATCAACGAAGGTGCACTATGCCCCAAGGGTATGAATTTGAAGGAAACCTCGGCTTCCAATCCACATCGCCTGTCAAAGGTGCTCTACCGGGCACCTTACAGTGAAGAATGGGAAGAGAAAGACTGGGATTGGGCGCTGGACCGTATGGCTCGGAAAATTAAAGATATCCGAGACGCGGATTTCATGACTACCAACAGCAAGGGGCAGAATGTCAACCGTGTCGAAAGCCTGGCTTTTCATGGCAGTTCCAATGTTAACAATGAAGAATGCTTCATGATGTACGAATTTGCGAGGTCGCTAGGCCTGGTGTATCTGGATCACCAGGCACGTGTCTGACACGGCCCAACTGTACCGGCTCTGTCAGAGTCGTTTGGGCGTGGCGCAATGACCAACCACTATATTGATCTCAGAAATAGTGATGTATTCCTGGTTCAGGGCAGTAATGTTGCTGAACACCATCCCCTGGCTATGAAATGGATCATGAAAGCAAAAGACAGAGGGGCGAAGATGATACATGTTGACCCCAGATTCACACGTACTTCGTCCAAAGCGGATATTTATGCCCGGCTGCGTTCCGGCACCGATATAGCTTTTCTGGGTGGCATGATCAAGTATATCCTCGACAACGAAAAGTACCATAAGGATTATGTGATTAACTATACCAACGTTTCTCAAATAGTTGGTGATGATTTCGATTTCGAGGATGGGCTTTTCGTTGGTTACAATCCGGAAACCAGGACTTATGACAAATCGAAATGGGCTTATAAATACAATAATGATGGCACCCCGGCAACCGATGCCACCCTACAAAATCCCCGATGTGTTTTCCAACTGCTAAAGGAGCATTATTCGCGTTATGATCTGGCTACAGTTTCTTCCATTACCGGTACTCCGGAAGAGGATTTGCTGAAAGTTTATGAAACTTACTCTTCTACCGGGACAGCTAACAGATCTGGAAGTATTCTTTATGCACTCGGACAAACCCAGCACACAACAGGAGTTCAGAACATACGCACAATGTGTATGATTCAGCTTCTTTTGGGCAATATCGGTATTGCCGGTGGAGGAGTCAATGCCTTGAGAGGAGAGCCAAATGTACAGGGCTCCACTGATTTCGCATTGCTGTATCATTATCTGCCTGGATACTTAAAGGCACCAAAAGCATCACAACCTACTACTGCTAAATACCTGGAAGACAATACTCCAACAACCAAGGTGGCTAAATCAGTCAACTGGTGGCAAAACTACCCCAAGTATTTGATAAGTCTTCTAAAAACCATGTTCGATTCAGCTGCAACTGCAGACAATGATTTTGGCTATGCCTGGTTGCCTAAAATTGATGATACCCAGAAAGCTGACGCATTAACCATGATAGACCACATGTACAAAGGCGGAATCAAAGGGTATATCACTGCTGGCACCGACCCATGTGTGAGCATGCCTAATGCGAATAAGTTGCGCAAAGCTATGGCAAACCTCGATTTATTGATTCATTCAAATATTTTCGATAATGAAACCGCTTCGTTCTGGAAGGGGCCAGGCATGGATCCCAGTCAGGTTAAAACCGAAGTCTTCCTGCTGCCCGCTTCTGCTTCGGTCGAGAAGGATGGAAGCCAGAGCAACAGCGGCCGCTGGATACACTGGAACTACGCCGCAGGCAAAGCTCCAGGAGATGCTATTTCGGTTGGCGAAACATTCTGGAAACTGATGGGCAGGATAAAAGAACTGTACCAGAATGAAGGAGGAGCTTTACCCGAGCCGATAGTAAACCTTAAATGGGACTATGATGAAAATGGAAAGTGGAACGCTCTGAAGGTCTGCAAAGCTATTAATGGTTATTTCCTCAAGGATACCACTGTTAATGGCATTGAGTATAAACAGGGCGACCTTGTGCCCGGGTTCCCCAGTCTGCAGTCTGATGGTTCTACCTCGTCAGCTTTGTGGGTGATGTGCGGGGCATTTACCAAGGATGGCACCAATTTGATGGCCAGACGTGGCAAGGAGGACAAGACCGGTCTAGGTATGTATCATGACTGGGCTTGGTGCTGGCCGATGAATCGCCGCATCATCTACAACCGTGCTTCATGTGATCCGAATGGTAACCCCTGGAACTCTGACAGGGTAGTAGTAAAATGGGAAAATGGAAATTGGGTCGGCGATGTCGTTGATGGCGGTGGAGCACCACTCAACGATCCTAATGGCAAACTGCCGTTTATTATGCAAGCTAATGGTATGGGTTGTTTGTATGGACCTGGACTTGACGATGGTCCGTTCCCCGAACAATACGAGCCTTTGGAAGGGCCTTTTGCCCAGAACATAATGTCAGGCCAGTTGAATAATCCTGTTATCAAACTCTACACTGGCGAAATGGATCAAGTTGCCAACGCCTCACCGGATTATCCAATTGTACTGACTACCTATTCTTGCACGGAACACTGGTGCAGTGGAGCAATTACCAGGTGGCAATCCAACCTGACGGAGCTTATGCCTGAAGCTTATGTGGAAATGAGTGAAGAACTGGCAGCCGAAAAAGACATCAAGAACGGTGAACGGGTAGTACTTGAATCAGCCAGGGGAAAATTGGAAGTAGTTGCCATGGTTACCAAGCGCATGAAACCTATGCAATGCGGCGGCAAGACGATCCATCAGGTAGGTTCAACCTTCAATTATGGTTGGCTGTTCCCCAAGGATTGCGGAGACACCATTAACTTGCTTACCACTAATGTGGGCGATGCCAATGCCCAAACACCAGAATACAAGGCTTGCATGATCAACCTTAAAAAAGCTTAGCAAATAGTTACTGTTAATTGAATATAAATGCGCGTAGCTCTATTTCGTTGAGATTAAAATAGAGCTACGCGTCAGCGGAAGGGTAGTAGTGAACAATCATAAAGACGATGTTAAGCTAATTGGATTAGCTTTCGACGACATAGAAAAAAATACACCTAGTTTGAAGCCAGTTGTAACGGCTTTTCGTGAATTGTTCGTTAGCCGGGCGATTATGAAAGCCGCCATTACCGATATTCCTGGTTTATACATCCCTGAGCCTGATAAAAAAAAGCTATCCCAGGGTTACCCTTGGCTGACCGAACAAAATGTTGCTTCATTGGTTGATCCTTGGGGAAATAACATAATAAGCGTTTCAAATTCAATAGCAGACGCTTTTCCAAAGATTAAACCAGATATGTTGAACCTCGTGAATTCCATAGAGAATGGAGATACTGAGTGGGGCGAATATGTTGTTTCTTTCATCGAAGGTGATGAGGACAACCTTGGATTGTTGGCTGATCAAATTAGAATTCAATCATCATTATTAAAATTTATTCTTTTCAATCTTATTAAACCATTCGTCGAGAAGAGGGTAGAAAACCTCAAAGAAAGTATAAAAGAGATTCCATGGTTTGAGGGATATTGCCCTATATGTGGAGCATTTCCGGAACTTAGCATTTTACAGGGTAAAGAGGGCCAACGATGGCTGAAGTGTTCGTTCTGCGGGTACGATTGGCGGTACGACCGGATGACATGCCCTTTTTGTGGAGAAAAGGATGAGCATAAGGAAGTGCTTTCCATTGACGGAAATGACCATAAATGGGTGGAACTCTGTTCTTTATGCAATAGGTATATCTCAAACATTGATCTCAGAGAAAATAAAAACATGAGAGCGGATATTGCTGCAATTGGAATGATACATTTAGACGCGATAGCTCAGAAGAAAGGATTCATTCCTACGGCTGACTGCAGCTGGAAAGTGATAACACCTCTTTCGTAAAGCTGTATTCATTTTCGCTAACACGGTTAGATGTAAATATTAACAATATGAAAGGCTTCGTAAATAAGAATGATTAATCAGCAAAGCTGCTCTTCGATTAATAGTCAATTAGTAGAAAGATTTGGCTCTTTCACGAGAGAAGAATTTATGGATCGGGCTAAGTCTTTCCACGGTTGCATTTCCCCCGGGGTGCTGGTTGGCGGAATTATGGTTGATAGTGCTATGGAGCTCTTGCCACAAGGCACCTTATTTGATGTCATTTGTGAAACCCGCTCATGTTTGCCTGACGCGGTGCAAATACTGACACCATGCACTATTGGAAATGGATGGCTCCGCATATTGGACTTCGGGCGGTATGCAGTGAGTTTATATGATAAGCATCAAGGTGATGGATTTCGGGTTTTTTTAGATCCGGCTAAGCTAGATCATTGGGACGAAATAAAAACATGGTTTTTAAAATTAAAACTCAAACATGACCAGGACAATGTGCGTTTGAAGGAACAGATTCTAACGGCGGGGAAGGAAATATGCACAATCCAACCGATACACGTTAAAAGTGGCTTCAGAACCAATCGGTCAAAAGGAATAATCAATGTATGCAGCATTTGTGGTGAAGCATATCCAGCGAAAGACGGTTTAATCTGTTTAGGCTGCCAGCAAGAGCTGCCGTTTCGTATTAGAAATTAAAAAGTCCGCCTAAGACAACAGATGCAATACATGTGCTTTTGCAGCACATCCTGTTCTGACCCGTAACAATATTTCATCTTTCCCAATAACAGTTGAATGCTAAAAGAGTACTGTTTGTAAAGCAAGCTATTTGATCCAGATCTAGCATCAGGCACAAGTTTTACTTTCGTAATATAATTTATCATAAAAGATATATTATTATTAATAAAAATGACGCTTTGCTGTTCGAGACATTATACTAACCACAATCTTGGGTAGTGTCCCGTCAAGTGGTGTAAATTGCCACCGGTGATGCATCAGATATCTCAATACGGGAATTCTTTGAGAATCACGAACTGCCTTATATTACCACACCATTCGATATTACGACGCTTCTTTGCAATATCAACGAAATGTTATCCAGGGACTGACCTTATAAATTGTTGTAACAGCTACACTTCTCACGATACTATTCAGTATCAACCTTATTACGATTCCTGTTCTTGAGGAATTCTATATTATCGGATAATAGCCGTATCTCATCTTCGTTTAATTCATCGATCCGGTCAATCCTTGCTCAAGCAGCATCCATGAATGATGTAATTTGGGAGCCGGGCATTTCGCTTTACCGGAGGCAGGCGATAAAAGAACATATAAAAACCAGGCTTGCAGTGATACCGACAATCGCAAGTAAATTGCTGCGAATTATGAAGCTGCGGGTAGAAGAAAACACCCTTTGAATTCTGCTGGCTACCAGGATAACTCTTAATATTCATAACAATCGTAACTAGCGCAAGACGACGGGTATTATATGTATTGCCCCCCTGCAAAGTAAAAAACCACTGCCGGGGTAGCAGCCAGTGAATTAAAAAACGTAAAGTACCAGCAAGGCGACGATAATAATTATAATTATAAGACTTAAACCAACCAGGAGAGCAATTTTAAGGGCACGTTCTTTACGTTTCCAATCATCGCTCATTTCAGTCTGTGCTTCCAGCGCCTGAATTTCTTCAGGAGAAAGATCGGCATACTCTGCCCACTGCCCATAAAGGCGACGCATTTTACGTTCCGAACTGAATAGATAGGTGAGAAAACGGGTTATCTTATCTGCTATTTGCTTGAACCCGGAAGAACCGGCAGGCTGGTCTGAGTAAACCTGGAAATTGTTCGATAACGCTTGTGGGCGTTCCTTTCGTTTGCTCTTTACAGCCAGTTTTTTGCCGCATTTTGGGCAAAATAGCGCACCCGGAACGAGCTCTTGCCCGCAATACGGGCAATAGGCCAAGTTTATAGATGGTTGTATATCATTAAGGTCCTGGCCGCAATAGGGGCAGAACGTTACATCTGAAGCAAACATAGCGCGGTCGATGTGCTCACCGCATTTTGGACATTCCATCCAGACCTCCAGTTGACAGCCAGAATTTGTTCTATTTTAGCACGGACTTGTGAGTAATTGAAGCCGTGTGATAGAACGAGCGGATCAAGTAATTTTACCATCCACACCTTGCTCAATTGCAATCGACAATAATTTTTCCATTTCTGCTTCAGAGTAAGGTTGAATTAAAGTGTAGGCTGGATCAATTGTATTTACCGGTCGATACTGTTGCAAGATTAGTTTTTCGTTTGTGCCCACCAAGCGGCAGATAGAAAGGATTTCATCTGCGCTTACCAGAGAGGGAACACAAGTGGTACGGAATTCATGGGAGACATTTGAGTTCTGTAATAGAGTAATACTTTTTTGTATAGCAGAAACATCGGCTTTTACGCCAGTGGCCTCACGATAACGATGCAAGGCGGTTTTTATATCCATCGCAACATAATCAATTAATCCCTGGTGATTCAGCCGTTCCAAAACGTCAGGCAAGCTTCCATTGGTATCCAGTTTTACCTTGAGACCAAGTCTTCGGATCTGGCGTATAAAATCTTCAAGTTCCGGCCAGAGCGCAGGCTCTCCGCCGGTAATGACGACACCGTCACAAAGGCTTTTGGCTTTTTCAATTCGTTTGAGGATGGTATCAATGGAAAATTCCTCAGCAAGGCCGGGGTGTAAAACCAAGTCAGCATTATGACAGAATGGGCAGCGAAAATTGCAGCCCCCCACAAATACCACCGGGGCAATAAGTCCCGGATAGTCGATCAGCGAGAGGTCTTTATAACCGTTTATCATAAAGGCTCATGCAGCAATGCTTTCCAGCATGTTTTCACTGAAAAGATGTCTTTCTGAAAATTCCTCCTGCTTGCCCTTGTTCCATTGTCGTACCGGGCGAAAATAGCCGACCACTCTGGAGTAGACCTCAGTTTCATGGTTGCAGGTAGGGCATTTGGGATTTTCCCCGTTTAAATAACCATGATTGGGACAGATTGAGAATGTTGGTGTAAGGGTGAAATATGGCAGGCGGAAGTTCCTGGCGGTCTTCATTACCATTTGCTTTGCCATTTCAGGATCGTGGATACGCTCTCCCATAAAGCAATGGAATACGGTGCCTCCGGTATAAATCGTTTGCAATTCATCTTGATGTTTCATAGCGTCCACAAGGTCGATATCGGCATCAACCGGCAACTGGGAAGAATTGGTGTAATAAGGTTCTTTTTCGCCAGCTGATATGATACGACTAAATCTTTCGCGATCTAATTTTGCCAAACGGTATGTAGCACCTTCACCCGGAGTGGATTCCAGATTGTAGAGATTGCCAGTGGTTTCCTGAAATTCGGCTAAAATTGCCTTCATATAATTCAATACCTCTTTGGCAAAAGCCGAACCGGATGATGTTGTGATATCTGTTCCCATGAAATTTAGTATTGCTTCGTTCATGCCTATAAGCCCAATAGTGGAAAAATGGTTAGCCCAATAGCTGCCCAAACGATCTTTTATTGATTGCAAGTAACAGATTGAATATGGGAAAAGCCCTTTCTCGGCCAGTTTATCCAGCGCTTTCCTCTTGATTTCCAGAGAATCCCGTGCAATTTCCATATTGGTACGTAGGCGGGAGAAAAAATCTTCTTTTGTTTTGGATAGATAGCCTATGCGAGGCATGTTGATAGTCACCACGCCCAAGCTGCCGGTAAGCGGATCAGAGCCGAACAGGCCGCCGCCCCTGCGGCGTATCTCCCGCAAGTCCAGTCTGAGACGGCAACACATCGAACGAGCATCCTCCGGTTTAAGGTCGGAATTAAGGAAATTGGCAAAATAGGGAATACCATACTTGGCCGTCATCTGCCAAAGGGCGTCCAAATTGGGATTATCTGGATTAAAACCAGTGGAAATGTTATAGGTTGGAATCGGGAAGGAGAAGATACGGCCCTTGGAGTCGCCCTCGTTCATGATCTCACAGAAAGCTCGGTTTATCATATCTATTTCTTGCTGACAATCCCCATATGTATAATCTTGGGGTGTTCCTCCAACTATGGCAGCTTCGTCCTTAAGATAGTTGGGAGGAGTTAAGTCAAATGAAAGGTTGGTAAAAGGTGTTTGGAAACCAACCCTGGTGGGAACATTAAGATTGAATACAAACTCCTGAATTGCCTGGCGCACATCCTTATAGGTAAGGTTGTCGTTTTTAACGAATGGAGCCATAAGAGTATCGAAGTTGGAGAAAGCCTGCGCTCCGGCGGCTTCGCCCTGAAGAGTGAAGAAAAAGTTCACAATCTGGCCAAGAGCGCTTCTCAGGTGTTTTGCCGGACGACTTTCTATTTTGCCGGCGACACCAGCAAATCCGCGAATAATCAAGTCTTTCAAATCCCAGCCGCAGCAATATGGACCAAGGACACCGAGATCATGCAAATGGAAGTCACCAGAAAGATGACTTTCACGAATCTTTTCGTTATAGACGCGGGTAAGCCAATAATAAGCCAGGACATCTGAAGAAAGATATACGTTCAAGCCCTGTAGTGAATAAGTCATATTAGAGTTTTCTTTAACACGCCAATCACTCTCTCGTAGATATTCATCTACCATAGAAACCGCTCCGGCGAGCAGTTTTTTACCATCCCGGATTCTGGCGCGTTGTTCGCGGTAGAGAATATAAGATTTCGCCGCATCTGCGTACCCGTTTTGAATGAGCATCTTTTCTACCAGGTCCTGGACTTCTTCTACGTCTGGTACGCGTCCTTGACGGCAGGTAATTTCAAGAATACCGATGACATCGTTAGCCACCCTCTCTGCCTTGGAAAGGTCGTTATCTCCTACTGCGGCGAGCGCTTTGGTAACGGCTATGTAAATTTTGGATGCATCAAAAGGAACCACGCGTCCGTCACGTTTGGCTATTTTTTCAATCTTGCTTGTCTTAAGGTTGGGCATGCAATTCTCCTTCACTATGAGTTGTTATTGCAACAATATAAACCACAATATATGGGGTTGTCAATAGAAAAATAACACAACATACAGAAAAATTTAAGATACATTGTCTACCAAAACATTATAATCAATATTTGACAAATTGAACAAAAAGGGTATAATTGTTAGCTGAAGCTAACAATGTTGGGGTATATAAATGGCGCTCAAAACTTTAAATGAATTGCAACCAGGAGAAAAAGGCAGGGTGATATCAATTGGCCTGAAGGGAAAATTCCGTCTTAAACTTATGGATATGGGATTGGTAAAGGGTGTCGAGATTGCTGTATTAGGTATTGCGCCGTTGGGGGATCCCATGGAAGTTAAACTAAAAGGCTTTAACTTGAGCATAAGAAAACAGGAAGCAGCCTTCATTAAAGTAGAAACCTCGGAATAGAAAGGAAAAAACTCAAATTTGGAAGGCTCAGTTTTAAATCAAGAATCGGTAGTAATAGCCCTGCTGGGCAACCCCAATTCTGGGAAAACCACGTTATTCAATAATCTTACCGGCTCGCATCAATATGTTGGGAACTGGCCGGGAGTTACAGTAGAAAAAAAAGAAGGAGTGTGCCGCTATGGTAGCCAATCTGTAAAAATCGTGGATCTGCCTGGCGTTTACAGTCTTACTGCCTATTCGCCGGATGAGGTAGTCGCACGTAATTTCATCCTCGATGATAATCCGGATATCGTAGTAAACATCGTAGATGGCTCCAACCTCGAGCGACATTTATATTTAACCCTGCAGCTCATGGAAATGGGAGCGCCGGTTATAATGGCGCTCAATATGATGGATGTGGTGGTTGCTCAAAAACATAAAATCGATATCGGCGCTCTTGAAAAACAGCTGGGTATTAAAGTTGTTCCCATGGCGGCAAGCCGCAATGAAGGAACTCTTGAGATAAAAAAAATAATCTGCGGAACTGAAGTGTCGGGGGTTGCTTGCCCGACGCTTAAAATAAATTACGGTCGGGATGTAGAAGCTGAAATAAAAAATCTGATACCGGTTATTGAAAAAAGCTCACTAAACAAGAAATATGCTTCCCGCTGGATAGCGGTTAAACTACTTGAGCATGATAATGAAATAATCGATCGTTTTAAGGAAGCCGATGGGGAAAGCAGCCTCGTTCTACAGACGCTTGAAGAGTCTACCGCTCGTTTAGAAAGTATATATGGAGACGAGGCAGAGACCATAATTGCCGATGCTCGCTACGGGTTCATTTCTGGTTTAATTAAAGATATATACACCCGGCCTTCACATCAGCCGATATCAACCACCGATAAAATAGATCGCGTACTGGTGCATCGTTGGGCGGGTATTCCGATCTTTATTGTATTAATTTTTTTGTTATTCCAATTTGTTTTTAAAGCTTCTGAGCCGCTTATGGCGGTTATCGAGGCAATTTTTGAATGGCTGGGAGATAAATCTGCTGGATTTTCCCCTGGTTGGCTTGGTTCATTAATCAGTGATGGAATAATTGGTGGCCTCGGTACCGTACTGGTATTTATACCGCCGATCTTTCTAATGTTTATCGCCATTGCTATATTGGAAGATACTGGTTATATGGCGCGGGCAGCATTCATAATGGATAGAGCCATGCACAAACTAGGTTTGCATGGGCGAAGCTTTATACCAATGATGCTTGGATTCGGATGTTCGATTCCTGCTGTAATGGCTTGCCGCACCATAGATAATCCCCATGATCGGCTTACCACTATTCTTATCAGCCCATTTATGTCCTGCGGGGCAAGGCTTCCAATATATGTGTTATTTGCCGGTGCGTTTTTTCCGCAACACCAGGGCATCGTTCTCTTCTCAATGTATATTATTGGTATCATTATTGCTGTGTTCTTTGCCTTTATATTTCGTAGGACATTGCTCAAGGGGGAATCAGCTCACTTTGTAATGGAGCTGCCCCCTTATCGGATGCCGTCATTAAAGAGTATCTTTATTCATACATGGGAGCGAGGTAAACATTTTCTAAGTCGTGCTGCAACTGTAATTCTTGGTGCTGTAATTATCATATGGTTGCTCGGCAGTCTTCCATGGGGTGTAGAATATGCCAGCCAGGATAGTGTATTAGGTACAATTGGAGGCTGGATAGCACCGCTTCTTGCGCCAGCTGGAATTGGCCACTGGGCAATTGCTGTAAGCCTAATAACCGGTTTCGTTGCCAAAGAGGTAGTAGTAGCTACACTTGGCGCCATATTACTTACGGGGAGTGGAGTACTTGGGGATGCATTGGTCAGCCAGCTCGGCTGGGGGCCTCTAAATGCTTATGCTTTTATGGTGTTTTGTTTGTTATACATACCATGTATCGCAACTATATCTGTAATACGCAGTGAAACCGGCACCTGGAGATGGGCTGCGTTTTCGGCTGGTTACACAATTGCGGTAGCATGGATTGTCTCTACTCTGATATATCAGGTTGGCAATTTGTTCGTGTAATAAAGATGGAATGATTGTTGTTAAAACGCCCAGTTTCAGTTTATGATGGACACTTGGGCGTTTTAACATTTATAATGGCTTATACTAATGAATATAGGTAATATAGAAAAAGACAACGTATTTGCCGATTCAAGCGAAATTGAAGCAGCAGTCGAAAGGCTGGCAGTCCGTATCAGGCAGGATTATAAAAATAAAAAAATACTTCTTATTGGCGTGTTAAAAGGAAGTTTTATTTTTCTTGCTGATCTAGCAAGAAAAATGGAAATCGATACAGAAATAGATTTTATTGGACTATCAAGCTATGGAAAGAACCGGATCAGTTCTGGTTCAGTTAGACTGTATTACGAGCCGAAAATCGAAGTTGCCGGGCGAGATGTGGTTTTGGTAGAAGACATCGTTGATACTGGGCTTTCTACTGCCTTTGCTATCAATTATCTAAACAATCGAAAAGCAAAAAGTATAAAACTGTGCGCTTTGCTAGATAAAAAATGTCGAAGGGAAGTAGAAGTCAACATAGATTACACTGGTTTTATTGCGCCGGACCGGTTTCTGGTGGGATACGGATTGGACTATAACGAAAGTTATCGTAATTTACGTAATATAATAATTTTAGGAGAGGAATAATGGCAGAAAAGAACCTCAAAAGACTGATAAGTGTAGCAAAAGGAGATCAACCAGCAGATTTGGTGATAACCAACGCCAAAATCATAAATGTATTTAATGGCGAGATAGAAGAAGGCAACATTGCTATTGCAGATGAGTATATTGCCGGAATAGGAGATTACACGCTAGGCAAGGATGTAGCCGATGTACAGGGTAAATATGTCATCCCCGGATACATCAATGCTCATGTTCATATAGAAAGTTCGATGATCGATATAGCTGAATATTCTTTAACGGTGGTACCGAGAGGGACGCTGGGAATAGTAACAGATCTGCACGAATTGAGTAATGTGCTCGGAATCGAGGCATTCAACTACGTTATTCAGGTATGCAATAAATTGCCGCTAGATTTTTATTTAATGGCGCCAAGCTGCGTGCCATCGACCAATTTAGAGACTGGTGGCGCCATAATCGATACAAGCGCCTTGGAAGAAATTTTAAAAAAACCGGGAGTGCTTGGGCTGGGTGAAATGATGAATTATCCCGGAGTTATTAATAAAGATGAAAATGTACTTAATAAACTCAGCATGTTCCAGGGGCGACTTATTGATGGCCATGCTCCAGGGCTTGGCGGTAAAGATCTTTCTGCATATATATCCGCTGGTATCTATTCCGATCACGAATGTGTGACTGTTGATGAAGCCAAAGAGAAACTGGCAAGAGGGATGTATATTATGATGCGCGAAGGCTCAAGTGAAAAGAACCTTGAAGCGCTCTTGCCCTTGGTGAATGATAAGAACTTTCACCGTTGTATGCTGGTCACTGATGACCGCAATGTGTTCTCCCTTAAACAGGAAGGCGATATGGATTGGGTTGTATATCGGGCAGTTTCATTGGGGATGGATCCGGTACGAGCCATTCAGATGGCGACCATAAATCCTGCGCAATACCTGGGGTTGAGGGATGTAGGTGCAATAGCCCCCGGATATTACGCTAATCTGATAACTTTATCTGATCTTGAAATCATGGAAACTGAAGAAGTATTTTATCGAGGATATCTGGTAGGCGTTGGAAAAGAGCCTAACTTCACGCCCCAGGTACCCCGAGTTTCCCAGCCGATTGATACCATCCATATAAAAGAAATTAAAGCGGATGACCTGGCTTTGAAATCGAGCGGTGGCGAGATGCCGGTTATAAACATTGTACCGGGACAAATTATCACAAAAAAGACCATGGAAACACCTAAAATTGAAAACGGTTTGGTGATAGCTGATACAAGCCGAGATATTTTAAAAATCGCTGTGGTTGAAAGGCACAAAGCAACAGGAAATATTGGCATTGGGCTTGTGAAAGGATTTGGATTACAAAAAGGTGCGATTGCTTCGTCAGTATCACACGATTCGCATAATATCGTTGCAATTGGTACTAATGATCAAGACCTTGTTGCAGCCATACGGGAAATCGAGCTTATGCAAGGCGGCCTGGTCATGGTATTAAATGGCGCGGCTATCGGAAAAATGGAATTGCCACTTGCCGGGATTCTTTCACTTGAGCCGGCAGAGGAAGCCGCCGGGCAGTTAAATGATATAGAAACGTTGGTTAAAGTGATGGGAGTCAGTATAGAATCTCCCTTCACTGTACTATCTTTTATGGCGCTGCCGGTTATACCTGAAATCAGGATCACTGATAAAGGTATAATAGACGTAGATAAATTTGAAATTATCTCCGGATAGCTAATAACCAGAAGGCGGAACGTGGTGATTGCGACGGTCGGTGTCAATGCTGGTTTGGTACCTGCGGCGGTGCCATTCCTGGTAGCACTCAAGACCTTCGCGGTCATTTAGAACGTTCCAGTAACGATAATAATCGGATACATAAAACCGGGGTGAATAATCAGTAACTACGGTTATAACCCTGTCGGCAACCTTTTCTACCTGTTTTACCGCCATGGCAGAAGCTACTGGTACGGCTGCTATTACCATCTTGGGTTTTTTTCTTCTCACTGATTCGATTGCGGCCATCATCGTATATCCGGAAGCCAGGCCATCATCTACCAGTACTGCAATCTTGGAAGTGAGAACCGAAACCGGCCTCGAAGAGCGGTAGATGATACTTCTTTGCTGGATGTCATTGCGCACTCGGCTGACCTGGTAATTGATTTGAGACTCGTTCAGATTAATACGCTTTAGAACATCTGGGTTGAGTATCACAGTGCCGTCATCTGTTACAGCACCAAATCCTCCTTCAGGGGCAAGAGGAATGGGGATCTTGCGGGATATTATCAAATCCAGTGTTGCATTAAGCTCCAGGGCTACATGGTGTGCGACTGGTATCCCTCCATTGGGTATCGCCAGCACGACTACCGGCTGTTTTTTAAACTCACCCAATTTTTCGGAAAGTTTTTTGCCGGCATCATAGCGGTTTTCAAAAATTGGCCTGGTACCCGGTAGATGCATTCAAGACCTCTTTATTGTGTAATTTTACCAGAAACCTCTTCAATGAGGCTGGTGCCGTAATGAATTAATTGCTCTTTGGTTTCTGCGTCACAGTTTGAAACATCTAGCCATGCTCGTAACGCGTCCACAGGAGTAAGTGCTTCGGCGGAAACATTGGTGCCCAATCGGGAGCGAACTGAACGGATAACCTTTTTGGCTATGCTTGTATAATGAGCCGGTCTGAGAGCAGTGCGTATTTCTGAATCTCGAAGTAGTCCTTCTGCATCCTGAGGTATCGTAACTTCAAGGCGGACGATAGCGTCTGCCATGTCTGCAGACGCTTGGGCAATTTGTGCAAGTATTGTTTGTGTGGGATCGATATCATCGGGAGATATATCCGCACTGATAGTTAAAAAACGGCGTCCAGATATCGGTTGGAAATGATATTTGGTGTTTCGGGTCCCGTCATCACGGCGAGAAATATCAACTACAAAAAAACCTTTTTCATCGTCGGTATCGCTAAAATCCAGCTTGACCAGCGAGCCAGGATAAACAATCGGGGGCTTTTCGTTCAATATCTGACGGCGATGAATATGACCCAGGGCAACGTAATCAATTCCCGGTAAGATTAAATTACTGAGCAACAGGTGTGGCTCTCGGCCAATAGTAGAACCTTTTTCTGAACCGGTTCTTGCGCCTTCCACCCATACATGTGAAGCAAGTACTGCCGGGAGGTTTAAATCCAGTTTGGCATGGTTTTCCAATATTGCATGGGTTAGCAATAGCTCCATTTTTTGGAACAGAGAAGCCATATCAAGATTCTTTACCTTTTCCATTTTCATAAGATTGGAACGACGCAGCCAGGGAAGCGAAAGAATCTGCACTGGCCCACCTGTTGTTTCAATGCGATCAAGGCCGGGCTTGCTAACAACATGAACGTTGTCTACTTCGAGTGTATCGAATATTTCGGTAGCGGTGGCGCGGTTGAGCGCGTTAGGCAAATCGTGATTGCCGGTGAGAATAAACGTGGTTATTTTAGCTTCTGAGAGCCGTTTTATGCGTTTGGCAAATTCTCTTTGCTGGGTAGGATTTGGTGAGCGGTCTTTGTACGCATCACCGCAAAACAATACCAAATCAACCCCGTTCTCAATCGCAAAGTCTACCAGGCTGTCGAGCGCACTCAGAACATCCATCATCCGGGATGAGAAACCTGTTTCCGGATCAACTCGGCCATAGGTTTCAACCCCAAGGTGAAGGTCAGCAAAATGGATAAGTTTTAAGGTTTTTTCTGCCATGGTCTAAAAACCCAACCAGTGCTTGCCTCCAGCAGGTAACACCTCGAAAGACTCGCCATTTAGTTTAGCTGCGAGCGTTGAGCAAAGTTTATCTATCGGTAAACGCAATTGGCGCATGGAATCCCGATCGCGCAGTGTCACCGAATTATCTTCCAGGGAGTCAAAATCTATTGTTACACAATATGGGGTACCGATTTCGTCTTGGCGGCGGTAACGGCGACCTATACTTTGAGCATCATCATAAGAGGTAGAAAAACTCTTGCGCAGTGCAGAGTAAACTTTGCGAGCGCAGTCAACTACAGGCTCCTTGCGGCTGAGCGGCAATACAGCTACTTTGTATGGCGCGATGGACGGATGAAGCTTGAGAACGGTGCGGATTTCATCTTTATCTGGTTCCTCGCAGTAAGCATCACAGAGGAGCGCAAGGACGGTACGATCTACTCCACTTGATGGCTCGATAACATAGGGAACGACATGTGTTTTGGATTCTTCATCAAAAAAGGTAAGATCGTTACCGCTGTGAGCGGCGTGTTGCTTGAGGTCAAAATCGGCACGGTTGGCAATGCCCTCAAGTTCGCTCCAACCCATCGGGAACAGATATTCAATATCGTAACAGTCCTTGGCATAATGAGCCAGTTCATCCTTGCGGTGTTGCCTGAGCTTGAGGTTTTCTTTTCTAATACCAATACTGGTAAACCAGTTAAGTCTTTCTTCAAGCCAAAATTTAAACCAGGTTTCATCATCTCCTGGTTTTACAAAAAACTCAATTTCCATCTGCTCGAACTCACGGGAGCGGAAGATGAAGTTGCCAGTGGTAATCTCATTACGAAAGGATTTACCGATTTGACCTATACCAAAGGGTAGCTTTTTACGCGTAGTATTTAAAACATTAGCAAAGTTGACGAAAATCCCCTGAGCGGTTTCCGGCCTGAGATAGGCAATGGAAGCCTGGTCTTCAACCGGGCCGATATATGTTTTAAACATCAAATTAAATTGTCGAGGCTGGGTAAGTTTGCCGCCACAATTAGGACAATTTTCGGTTGTAAGGTGGTCTGCACGAAAGCGTTGTTTGCAGTCCATGCAGTCAACCAGTGGATCGCTGAAACCGCTAACATGACCGCTAGCTTCCCAAACCTTTGGATGCATGATTATGCTGGTATCAAGGCCAACCATATCATCCCGATTGTGAATCATTGCTTGCCACCAGGCGTTTTTTACATTACGTTTAACCTCTACACCTAATGGGCCATAATCCCAGCAACTGGAAAGCCCTCCATAAATTTCGCTCGAGGGAAAAATAAACCCGCGCCTGCGGGCTAGGGAAACAATTTTATCCATGCTTACTTTATTGTTGTTATCTTCCACGTATTTATATGTACTCCTGGCATAATTATTCGATCTTGCTGTGCATTATATTATAGAACCGCCAGCATAAGAAAATACCTCCAATCACCATGGTCATAATGGCGAATATCCACACTGGCAGCAAGTGAAAACTGAAAACATCGTAAATGAAAATATCAAAGGATATATAGGCTGCGATCAGCTGGGGAAGGACTATCATATTAGCTGCAACAGAAATAACCTTTTGGGACTGGCGCCCAGCTGATTCTGGCATGGCCAAACGATTAATAAAGCTTTTAACGGCGGTACCGACGAACCATCCAATTGTTATGAACAGAAGTTGTACCAGTAAAGAACCAGCTATTACAAGGGATGCGCCGGCATAATTGGCCGGCTCACCGGCATCACTGAAACGGAAGGCTGGTTCTGCTGATAGCTGGGGGAGCAACGCCAGGGTGAAAGCAAGGCAGGTGGCGCCAATGGCAAGTAAAGGGACAATCTGCCTGAAACCAAAATAGGCTCGGTAAATAGGTTCCGGAGCTTTCGGTATATTGAGTTCCGGTTGTTCTGTCTTTGATTGCTCAGGTGGTGCTGCAGCACGGCTTTTGTTAAGAAAATACTGGAAAAGAACGACTGTAGCAAAAAACCCGCCAAAAACAACTATTGCTCCACCAATGAGTATGATAAGTACAGTGCTGGTATTCATAATAATAACAGGTTGTTTAAAGATACCAGCTTTATACAGTCAGTGTCAAAGAAAATTCAATTTGATCCATCGCTGAAACCGGTGTTATCATCAACGGCAAATAGAGCAGGGGAGATGGTATATGTTCATAGAGAGTTTGGTTGTTGGTGCATTCGGCGCCAATTGTTATTTACTCAAGTGTGAGTGTTCCGGGAAAGGGATCGTAATTGATCCCGGGGATGAGGTGCAACGTATTATTAAAAAGACCCGGCAGATGAATATGCAAGTTGAAAAAATCGTGCTAACACATGGCCATCCGGATCATTGCGCCGGTGTTAAAGAATTAAAAGAAAACACCAAAGCTTTAATTGCAATGCACGCGGGTGACTTGGAAATAGTCAATAGTCGATTATTACGTATGATGCTGGGCATAAAAGATAACACAAAAATTGAACCGGACGAATTACTTGTCGATGGGAACGTTATTAAAGTTGGCAGTATCGAATTTGTAGTTATTCATACACCTGGCCACTCACAGGGAAGCATTTGTTTAAAGAGTGAAGGAATTTTGTTTACTGGCGATTTGCTTTTTTCTGGAGGTATCGGCAGATGTGATTTACCTGGCGGTGACCAAAATCAGATCACAGAAAGCCTGCACAAGGTTATGAAGATGGACCCATCAATAAAAGTTTACCCCGGCCATGGCCCCAGTACTACGATTGAGGCCGAAAGCCGGGGTAATATTTATCTTGATGGTTGGGTTTAGAAAAGCCCGCCAAAGCTGGCAATTACCGGAGCAAGAACCACCGAGATTATACTTATCAGCTTGATCATGATGTTGAGAGCTGGGCCAGAAGTGTCCTTCATTGGGTCACCCACGGTATCTCCAACTACTGCCGCTTTATGAGCTGCTGATCCCTTGCCGCCATAAGCACCAGTCTCAATCCACTTTTTGGCATTATCCCAGGATCCACCAGCATTGGCAAACGTGATTGCCAGGATAAGACCTGTAGAAATAGCCCCGCCGAGGAACCCTCCCAAGGCTACTGGGCCAAGAACAATGCCCACCACTACCGGGGAGAGAATGGTTATCAAGCCCGGCATTACCATTTTCTTAATGGAATCTTTGGTGCAAATATCTACACATTTTGCATATTCTGGCTTGCCAGTCCCTTCCATGAGGCCGGGAATTTCTTTGAATTGACGTCGAACTTCATTAACGATAGAGAAACTGGTTTTGCCTACTGCATCCATAGTTAATGCGCAGAATATGGCTGGCAGGAGTGCCCCAAGAAACATACCAACCAACACTTCTGGTTGAAGAAGGTTGATTCCTTCAGCAGTAATGCCGACAGTTTCTGCATACGCAAACAGTAGCGCCAGAGACGTTAGACCAGCTGCGCCAATAGCAAAACCTTTACCAGTAGCAGCGGTTGTGTTACCAAGGGAATCCAGAGCATCAGTGCGTTCGCGGATCTCATGAGGAAGCCCGCTCATTTCAACAATGCCGCCTGCATTATCCGCAATTGGTCCATATGCATCGGTGGCATCCTGAATACCCAGAGTTGACAGCATACCTACGCCGGCGATAGCTACACCGTATATATCACCAAGCTTGTAGGCCGCTATAACTGCAATCCCAATAATAATTATAGGCGGCAATACGCTGAGGAGACCATTGCCAAAACCGGCGATGATATTTGTGCCTGCGCCGGTTTGTGAAGCTTCTGCAATCTTAAGAGTCGGTTTGTATACATAAGAAGTAAAATAGTTGGTGCTTTCGCCAATCAGAATCCCGGCGACAAGGCCTATGATAATCGCCCAGAATATTCTAATATCGGCATCCAGCAGCCAGACTGCCAGGTAAGAAAAGCCGGCAGCCAGGACTGAGCTTACAATAGTACCGCGACGCAATGCGTTTAACAGGGCGGTCATTTCCAGTTTTTCTCCAACACGAATGAAGAATATACCAATAATGGATGCCAGGATACCGCCGGCCGAAACCAAAAGCGGAAGGAACCAGCCAGCTTCCTGAGTGGGAACAAGCGCTTTTTCAAGCGCTGGAGACATTACTGCAATACTTGCCAGGGCAGAAGTGGCGATGATTGAGCTGACATACGATTCAAAAAGATCAGCTCCCATACCTGCAACATCACCAACGTTATCGCCAACGAAGTCTGCAATAACAGCTGCGTTGCGGGGATCATCCTCTGGTATGTTTGATTCCACTTTACCAACTATATCGGCTCCGGTGTCAGCTGCCTTGGTATAAATACCACCACCAACACGGGCAAATATAGCTACCGAGGAAGCACCGAAGCCAAAACCGGGAATTATCTGGGTAAAATCGGCATTACCGTTGAATGCAAAATAAAGGGCTGTAAGCCCCAGCATGCCAATACCGACAACGCTCATACCCATTACCGCGCCAGCGCGGAAGGATACCTTGAGGCCATGGTTTAAACCATGCTGAACGGCAGTGGCGGTGCGCGAATTTGACCGAATGGCGATACTCATGCCGATAAAACCAGCCAAGCCGGAACAAACCGCTCCAAAAATAAAACTGATGGCAACCCACCATCCAAGCATTGGTACGAAACCCAGGATAAGTGTTACCGCAACCACGAAAACTGCCAGTACTCGGTATTCTCTTCCTAAAAAGGCGAGAGCGCCTTCTTTAATGGCAGCAGAAATATCGCGGACTGCTTTCGTGCCCTGGGGCTGTTTTAGCACGAACTGAGCCATCAGGCCGGCTACAATAACCCCTAATAGACCCGCTGATAATGCAATAACCAGCTCCAAATTAATCCTCCTTAAATAATATATATTCTAATAACCCGGAATAGTTAAGGTATTTTCCAGGTTAATGTTTAGCTTATAGTAGACTGGTTGAACCTTTTCGACAACTCCCTGGCTACCTGATCAGGCTCCGGGGAAAGTGTAACCGAAGATATCACCGCTACGGCGTCTGTGCCAGCTTCAATAACAAGAGCTATATTATCTATGTTTATGCCACCGATAGCAACTATAGGGATTGAAACAGCGTTGCGAATAGCCCGGAAGGCGTTGAGCCCGATTGGGGGGCAAGCTTTGCTATGAGTTTCAAATATTGCTTGCGGGGAAATGTAATCGGCACCATTCTGTTCTGCCTTCTTTGCCTGCTCAACAGAATCCACCGAAACTCCGATAATGGTATCGATTGGCAGGTGTTTCCGAGCTATGGATAATGGAATATCTTCCTGACCTAGGTGCAGCCCTCCGGCACCGCTTGCCAGAGCAATATCAAGATGATCATTAATAACAAGCATGGCGTTATTGGAATCACATAATTTTACCAGAGAGCAAGCTAGTTTCAGGAATTTGCCGCCCGGCATATTTTTCTCCCGCAACTGGATGGTTTTTACACCGGCTTCAAGGAGCATTTTAGCCATATCCATATGGCTTCGTCCGCCCAGTAGGGTAGAATCGAGAATTACATAAAGACCTTTTATCCGACTTTGCTTTTGTCTGCGTAATATACGAGAGACTATGTCTTTCTCAAGGCTGTAGAGCTTAAAACGCATATTTTCAAAAGTACTGCTTTTCATATTGGAGTCTGGTAGTCTGGCAATTTCTTCTATGGTCCGAAGAGCTTGTTCGCAACGGCGAGCATTGGCAGTAACGATTGAAAATATATCTCCATGCTCAGCCGAGCCACCACCAGAACTAACCTGACCGACATCGTTTTGTGAATCACGCTTAGACAGCAATACTGGCCGAAAAGGTATAGACAGCTCAAGTCCGTGACGTATATTTTTAAGCTCATGAGTGAGCTCTGCTTCGTTTAAGACCATCCGAGCGACGTCTTCGAGAACCCTTAAACCTTCGGCGGCACGGTTTAAGCTGGCATCAAGCATCCTGAATATACCAGAGGGTAAATTTATACCGTATTCTTCATTCATAGTAGTAAAGTCAATTATTTTAACATAAATAGAGTTATAGACTAAAAACCGTCGGGTCGTTCGATGGCACCGGGTATGTGAGTGATGCGGGGATTAGTTTCTTCTTGCGAAAACAACACGCCGATTGCGTCTATTCGCCAGTCCTCAGGGGAATTCGGATACTGGTTTATATAGCCTTCAGCTACTTTGATGAGCTTGGATGATTTGGTGCGGGTTATTGATTCGAGAGGCAATCCGAATCCCTTGCCAGTTTTGCTTCTCACTTCTACAAATACCAGGGTAGAGCCGTGCATAGCAACGATATCAATTTCCCCGATACTATTACGGTAATTCGTGTGAAGTATACAATAGCCCTTACGGGAAAGGTACTTCGCAGCAATTTTTTCTGCTAGTGCTCCAGTTTCCTTTGAAGTCATGACTCCATACCAAGCTGAGGTTTTAACGGACGAAAAGAAATTCGATGAATCGGACAGGGGCCTCGTTTCTTCAAGGCTTCCAAATGCTCGTGTGTCGGATAGCCTTTGTTGCGGCAGAAGCCGTAACCGGGATACCGTTCATCCATTTCTTCCATCAAACGGTCGCGAGCAACCTTGGCTAGAATAGACGCACAAGCGATTGAATAAGAAAGGCTATCTCCCCGGGTGATGCCTCGCTGAGGGAGATTGACTTCCGGTAGTCTGAAATAATCAACCAGAATCGCCTGGGGTGGCGGTTTAAGCAGGCTAACGGCTTTTTTCATGGCGAGACGGGCAGCGCGGGCGATGCCGAAACTGTCAATTTCTGCGCTGGAAACCATCCCTACTCCCCAGCTTATGGCTTCTCGTTGAATAATGCTTTCTAATTTTTGACGCATTCTGGCGCTGACAAGCTTGGAGTCCTGCACATCTGCAAGCCAGGGATGGATAGCAGAAAGATCCAGAATCACTGCACCAGCAGCCACAGGGCCTGCAAGGGGAGCACGGCCGGCTTCGTCAATACCAGCTATCAGGCTAAAGCCTTGTTTGGTGAAAAGGTATTCGTAATGGTAACTTGGATTGTTTTTTGCCATTGCATCTTACGCTCGGATTATACCACCGCCCAGCAGCTCGTCTCCATAGTAAAAAACAATACTCTGGCCCGGAGTTACTGCCTTGACCGGAGAAGCAAACTCTACCTCGAGGATGTCTGCACTGGGTACAAGATTTACCGGTGTCTCCGTTGAACCGTATCTTATTTTTGCAGTTATGTCCAATTTATTGTGGGGAAAAGAACCTGAAATCCAATTGATCGAATCAGCAAACAGCCGGGTTTTTCTAAGATAACTCTCGGGGCCGATAATAATGCTGTTGGCAGCTTGATCTATTTCAACTACGTAAAGCTTTTCAGCTTGCCCAAAATTGAGGCCCTGGCGTTGGCCGATAGTATAATTGGATATTCCTGAGTGAACTCCAAGTTCCTGGCCTGAAATGTCGTAAACTTTTCCGGGTAACGTGGAAAGGCGAGAGCTTAGAAATGTACGATAGTTAGCGCCGGACATAAAGCAGATATCTTGACTTCCTTCGTTAACCGGTACCGGGAGGGAAAGCTCTTTGGCAAGTATTGCAACTTCTCTTTTATACAGATTGCCAATCGGGAAGAGCAAACTGGGTAAAATACCTGACTTGAGAGTGTAAAGAAAATAGGTTTGATCCTTAAACGTATCGATAGCTTTACATAAACTTAAACCGGAATCATGTTTTACGATGCGGGCATAATGGCCAGTGGCAAGAAAGTCGACACCTATCTGCTTAACATAGTCGAGGAGTAAGCCAAATTTCAGGTAATAATTACAGGCAACGCAAGGGTTTGGAGTTTTTCCAGATGTGTAATGCTGGCAAAAGGGCGTTACAACCTTTTCTTCGAAAGCCGCCGAAAAATCTATAACATGATGAGGGATGTTCAGTGTGCTGGCAACTGAACGGGCATTATCGATGACTGATTTTGCGCTCGAATTAGTGAGGTGCATGGTAACACCCACAACCTGATAACCCTGTTTTATTAAAAGAGCTGCGCAAACGGCAGAATCCAATCCTCCGCTGATTGCTACAGCAACTTTTCTGCCGGACATTATTCCTCTGTGGTTTCGAGCAGCAAGGTTACTTTTTCGGTGATAATACTCGTGATAATATCTACCTCAAGGGTGCCATCAATCACCATCCATCGTTCAGGCTCATTTTCTGCCAGTTCCAGATAACCTGCTCTTAGCTTGCGATGGAAAGCAGATTTTTCCGATTCGAACCGATCGCTTGTTTTTTTCCGCCGGAGGTTGGCTACTTCCAGCGGGATATCGAGTAATATTGAAAGATCTGCCTGGCATCCTTGCAAGGCAATGTCGTTTACTTGTCGTATCAATTCAAGATCAAGGCCACGGCCGTAACCCTGATAAACAAGCGTAGAATCGGTGAAACGATCTACAATCACAATAGAACCTTCTGCCAATGCCGGTTTTATTGTATCTTGCACCAGTTGAGCGCGTGAGGCGTTGAAAAGAAAAAGTTCAGTAATTGGGCTCAGATCAGTAGTGTTGTGCCATTTTACCAGACGGCTGATTTCTTCCCCAAGTGGCGTTGAGCCGGGTTCATGTAAAAGAAGTACCTTTCTATCAGCGCTTTTCAAATATTCGTGCAGACGCTTTGATTGCAGGGTTTTTCCGCAACCATCAAGGCCTTCGAAGGTAATAAAAAAAGAAGCTGGTTTGTTCATTGACCTGCCCCTCGGGTAATACGCACCCTTCTCCGTGGTTCGCTTCCCACACTATGGCTCGCAAGATGATTTCTTTCTGCAATCAGATGTTGCAAACGCCTTATATACGAACTGCGCGGGCTGAGTTCTATTTCATCTTCGCCACTTATTAACCGGGATACTGCTTCTTCAGCTTCACGGATTGCAATTTCTGTAATCGGTAGCTCCTCTGTAATGTGGCTTCTTTTATCAAGTGTAAGTAAAAACTGCCTAAACTGGGAGCTGGAGTGTTTTCTTAGCACATAGATAGGGATATTAGCCGCTTCAGCATCACGTATTTTTTGCGGTTTGCGCTGGTAGTAGCTTTTTGAGGTAACCAGGATATCGGCCTGGGATAGATTGCTCACAATATTCATCGGAATGTGAAGCTCTCGAGCGGTTGCTTCGAGTCTTTCACGGTTAACGCCAAACAAATACATTCCCGGAATAGCCTGGTCAGGTACAGGGATTGAGGGAGTTTTTGAGGTGCCTCTATGAGGAGTCCTGGCTGGCTCGATGTGTTCGATTTTAACCTCATTATTTTCATCTAATGAACGAATTTCCTGGGGGACTTCCTGTCCAGACAATAAGCCGTCTACCGCTACGGTTACGTCGGGATGGACGGCAACAAGGTCACGATCCTGGATTTCTACAATTATATTGAAAGTTGGAGGGGCTTTTCTTTCAAGGATTGTCTTTTGCGTACCGCGTCGTTTGGCTTCTTCGTCACTCAGAGTTACTGCCTGGATACCGCCAATAAGATCTGCGAGGGTTGGATTTAACATAAGGTTTTGCAGTGTATTGCCATGAGCAGTGCCTACCAGCTGAACGCCTCTTTCAGCAATAGTACGTGCAGCGAGAGCTTCCAGCTCTGTGCCAATTTCATCTATGACGATTACTTCTGGCATATGGTTTTCAACAGCTTCTATCATTACGGAATGCTGCATGGTAGGTGTCACAACCTGCATTCTTCTCGCTCTGCCAATTGCGGGATGGGGGATATCCCCATCCCCGGCTATTTCATTCGAGGTGTCAACCACCACTACTCTTTTACCGGCATAATCGGCTAGCACTCGGGCAACTTCACGCAGCATAGTGGTTTTTCCAACACCGGGGCGGCCAAGAAGCAGCACGCTCTTGCCGCTTTGAACGAGGTCTTCTATTACCCTGATTGTGCCAAATACTGCTCTTCCTACGCGGCAGGTTAAACCTACAATTTTCCCTGCCCGGTTACGAATAGCAGAAATACGATGCAGGGTACGTTCAATACCAGCACGGTTATCATCACCGAACGCTCCAATGCGATTGGTTACATAATCAATATCCTCCTGGATTACCTCACGTGCAGATAAATCAATTTCTCGACCGGGAAATCGGGCGCTGGGAGGTCTACCCAGATCCATTACTACTTCAAGCAGGGAATTAATATCATCCTGTTCAACCAGTGGCTTGTGTATATGAGGTGGAAGAATATCTAGCAGGTCAGAAAGATCTTCAGTGGATATTTTATTCAATAATCACATCCTTAAAATATTCTATTACCAACCCCTGTGAGACATACGTTCTTTTTCGTCAAGCTTGCTGACATCCAGCCCGGGCATAGCAGAACCCAGGTTCTTGCTCACTTCGGCAATTATGGCAGCATCCGTGTAGTGGGTG
>JAQUNW010000008.1 GCA_028717385.1 Dehalococcoidales bacterium
GGAGGGCAGCATAGGTATCGAACTCCTGACCATCATAAGGGCATTTGAACTTGGCAGTAGCGGTAGTAACCGTAACCGTCTTGGTTACTTCTTCTGCGTCTCCCTTGCAGGCTGCCAGAATGAACGAAGAACCGACAGCGGTTCCGCCGACTACGATTCCGGCGTTCTTCAAAAACTGCCTTCTGGAGATTTGTTTGGTCTCCTCTTTTTCGGACATATTTGTCTTAATCGACCTCCTAATAAATTAACCTTTTGGTCTGGAAAAAGAAGCTTTCTTTAAAAGAATCTGTTTTGTTTTTAGCGCCACCTCCTTTAATAATCTGTTTGAAAAACCCTTTGCTATAATATTACAGTAGTGCGGGGTTTACTGTGGTATCATACGTTACCGTTGACAGAGCGAGATCCCGGTTTATTGAAACGGCTACCGTTAACCTCTTCCCAGAGTTCAATCATCTGGCAGATAAATCCATCATAGCACTGTCCGGGAGCGCGATTTTTATCCAGCTTGCTCTTGGTACTGAGTTTAATGCCGAGGGTAGCCCTGTTAGGCATGCGTTTAGCCTTCTCGTTTGATTCTGTATTCATGCGGAATAATCCCAATAGTTATAACGTTGTATAAAATGGTTTCGTTAACTATATAACATTTTTGCTTGTGTATGCAAACTCAATATTCCGGTGGTAAATCGGTTGCTCCGCCAGGTGGATAAATTACTCTCAACCAGCAATCTTCAATGATAAGGTATGTCCACTGCATTCCCGATAAAGTTCCAGTGGCCTCTACTACGTACCCCTCTCCTTCTCTGATGTTATTGAGCTGAGAATGGTATTTTACCCGGAATTTAACATTTCCCATTTGGACAAATTTATCAGTGTCTGGTGGTTCACCCAGGAAGCTCATTTTGTGAACTTCTACATATGGGAAAAACAGTTTTTTGCCCCGGTACTTCTCCATGGTTCCGTTGGGATCCGCAACATATTCGTTGTAGAGTTCCAAAGGATCAACCTCGATGGGTACTTCGGCAATTGAAGAAGCTGGTGGAGGGGTTAGCACATTGTGGTTGCACCCCGAAGCTGATACGGAAATGAATAAAAGAGTTATGATAACAGCGAGTGTCGATGTAATTTGGAAAGTTTGTTGGTAAGTGTTCCTTTTAATGCGGCCCGGCATTTTATTCATTTTTTCCTCCTATTGGTTCTGTCACAGGACGAACTGGAGGCATCAACCATGGGTAACCCAATAACAGATATAATTAGTCCACAATATCTAAGGTTATCTAAATTATAATGTTATAATACAATGTAGTCAACGTATTAAATTGGAATCAGAAGTATTATTGCGATAAAATAAACCTATGTCATTTCAAGATAGCCTTGCCTGGCTCACAGAATTTAGAGAACGCTTTGATGAAGACGTGAGGCGGTTAACGGCTAAAGAACCATTATGGCAAAAATGCCGGAACTGCCCCGATGGGCATTGTTGCGGCCATGATATTTATCCGGTCACCGTGAGTCGTATCAATCCGTTTCGGCTTGAAGAATGGTGGCTGATGCTCGAATATGTAAAAAATTACTTTTCGGAAAAAGATAAAAAACAGCTGGTGCGTAATATTCTTTCGAAGCGTCCAGATTGCATTTTCCGCTTCGGTAACCGTTGCAGCGTACATCCGGCTCGTGCCTGGGCGTGCCGCGTCCATCCCTATACTATTTCGTTTCATGCTAATCCAGATTTTTTTCCAATTGGTCAACTTGCGCTTCCTTCATGTCCTGCGCTTGCTTCTTCTTTTGGCATAAAGAAAGAAGAAGTGGTAATTCAAACTCCCAACGTGCTGGCGAGAGAGCCAGAAAGCCGGTTGGTTCAAGTGAAGCTTAAAAAGAGAAGGCCGGTGTGGTTGCTTGATGCTACTGATTATGTGGTTGAATTTGAAAGACATGCACCCGGAGCAGAAAGACCAGGTGAATATTGGGAAGCCTTACTTGCACTTGCTGGAGAAGCCGGGAGTAAAGGCGGCGTAGCATTGCAGCTATATCTGGAGAACACTCAGGGTGTGATACGCTTGCCAAATGGCAATGTAAGATTCTGATTGTTTACCTGACTCTTGTTAAAAAGTGGTTGAATTTAATAGTTATATTAATTGGAAAGAATTGTTTGGTAGTAAAGTTCTGCCGCCCTGTATGAACTCCTTACCAGTGGGGCTGAAGCAATTCCAGAAAAGCCCATTTCTAATGCAGGTTTAGTATAGCTGGAGAACTCTTCAGGCGCTATGTAGTTTATTACCGGATGGTGCTGGCTTGATGGGGACAGGTATTGCCCGAGTGTAATTAGATTGCATTCTGATTCTCGCATTTTTTGCATTGTTGCAAGCACTTCTTCCCTTGTTTCTCCCAGCCCGAGCATTAATCCGGATTTTGTGATAATCTCAGGATTGATAGATTTAATATTGCGAAGTAGTTCAAGTGAGCGTTGGTAATTGGCAAGAGGTCTCACTGTTGAATATAACCTGGGCACTGTTTCAATATTATGATTAACCACAGCTGGTTTGGCATTTACCACTGTTTCCAGAGCGGAAGTGAGACCTTGAAAATCCGGGATGAGTACTTCAATTTTGACATCTGGGGAAGCAAATCGTACTGCTTGGATGGTTTGCGCAAAATGAGATGCTCCGCCATCGGCAAGATCATCGCGTGTGACCGATGTAATCACCACATATTCAAGGCCGAGCCTGTTTACCGCTGCGGCAATTCTTTCCGGCTCATCAGTAGACAATGGAGCCGGCTTTTCCTTTTTGATGGCACAAAACGTGCAGTTCCGGGTGCAAATATCCCCCATTATCATAAAAGTCGCAGTTTTTTTGGCAAAGCATTGGCACATGTTGGGGCAAAGTGCGCTCTGGCACACAGTATTCAGCTTCAATTCTGCCAACACTGACGAAACATCAGCCATTTCATCGATTCTGGGGATTCTTTGTTTGAACCAGTCTGGGAGTCTTTTACCCAAGTATACCTCCCCTGATTTGCGTGTTCGTCAACTTCTCTAGCTTAATACAAAGAATACGCGAGAGATTATCCAAAAAAAGTGGTTTAACGTCGTTCGTATCAATGTTCCTGTTAAGAAGATGGGCTATTGATGTAGCTTCTTTACCTGGTAAACCGCACAGGTTTATAACTTTAAAATCGTCCAGAGGCGGGTTGATGTTAAAAGCAATGCCATGCATGCTGATACCCCTCATGAAATGAAGGCCGATAGCTGCCAGCTGTTTTCCTCCCACCCACACACCGGGATGTTCTTTCCAGGTTTCAGCGGCGATATCAAAATAATTTGCCGTTTCAATGACTGCTTTTTCAAGATCTTGCATAAAGCGGCGAAGCTCTCCTCCTCGGACGCGCATATCCATGATTGGATAAACGACAAGCTGCCCCGGGCAATGATAGCTTACATCACCGCCTCGGTTTGTAAGGCAGACTTCAATTCCCAACCGGGATAGCTCCTCTTCCCCCACGAGGACATTTTGTATTTTACCGAATTTCCCCAATGTTATTGTAGGCGGGTGTTCAAGAACGAGAAGCACATCTTCAATTTCTTTTTTATACCTTAAATCGGCGAGCCTTACTTGAAGATCGTAAGCTTGCTTATATTCTATCAAGCCTAGATTCCATAACCAGCATTTATTCATCTATTTTATAATAGCATTTCAGTTTAAACGTTTGGATTCGTGTTATAAATGGCATAATCAATGCCGCTTATCAGATTATCGAGCTCTTCGGGTTTGGAGAGCTCGATTACGTATATCCAGCCTCGCAGGTAAGGTTCGACCTGCATGATAAGAGAATTAATGTATAAGTCTTCATTCACCTGTACTATAGTACCGCTTACCGGGCTATACATATCGACATTCAATTTTTGCCCTTCGAAGTTACCTAGCCAGCCGTCATAGGCCAGAACGTCCCCTTTTTTCCGAAGGGTCATTTCCCCTCTCTCAACAGCACCAAGCAGTAAGTGCATTTTATCAGTAAGGCCTATCACAGCTAAATCATCTTGAAGTGGCTTTACCCACACATGTTCATAGGAATAGAGCCGGTCAGTAGCAACTTTACTGGTGCAGCCTACTGTATCTTCCAAAGGAGGATTTGTTGTTGGTGGTACGTATACAAATTCACCATTGTTTGTTGTAGTAGTAGGCGGCTTAGTAGTTGGTTTTGAAGTTGTGGGAGAGGTTGATGGTGGCGGAGTTGAGGTTGGTTGTTTGGTTGTTGGTTTTTCCGAATCACAGCCGGTTGAGACAACGATGGATGTCAGTGCCAGGCTGCCGGTAAGAACGCCGGTGCTTTTTAAAAAGGTTCGTCTGGAAATTGAACCAGGATTTTTCCCCCTGGCATTATTTTTTAAATCATCATTTGGGTTTTTCATTGCTTTCCTCCATTCGGTTGTCACGATTTTATATCTGTGTAAGATAAAATATACCAACTCCAATAAATACAATAGCCATGATAATACGCATGATTTTTTCTGCTTTGCCCAGGTTGTTGATCCACCTGGAAACTGCGGTCACTCCAGCTGCGATTAGCACTCCGAAGAAGACCACCGGTAAGCCGGTTCCAATAGCAAACAGTGGCGGCAAGAAAACTCCCCCGGTTGTAGTAAGAGCGATCGGTATAAGAACAGCGAAAAAAAGCAGGGCGCTGTAAGGGCAAAAAGCGAGCGCAAATATAATACCCATTAGCAGTGCGCCAAGCAGTCCCCAGTTGGAGACCTTGTTGCCCAGCGTTGCAATTCTACCGCTCCCTCCGAACGAGAAACGATCAATGACCAACATCAGGATTCCTGCCAGAATAAGCAAAGGACCGAGTACATATGTTCCCACATCCTCCAAGAAGTTGCGTATAGCTGGCGTTTCCAGGCCAATGGTAATTATTAACAAGCCGATAAGAGTGTAGCCGATCATGCGGCCTAAAGAGTATAAAAGGCTGGCCATTATAGCGAATTTGCGATCGGTGATGCGGCGGCTAATATAGGCAACAGATGCTATGTTGGTTGCCATGGTGCAGGGGCCGACAGAAGCCATCAGCCCGAGAAGTATAGCTGCCAGGAAGGTCACTTCTGTATTGAGGAAAAGAGTATGAAAAAAATCAGATAGCCACGCCATCAACTTTCTCCACTGAGAGCTTTATCGATATTTTTCTTTAGCTCGCCAATGAATTTATTCTTGAGCTCCTGGTTGGTTCCGGTTGTATCGGTGTACAGCCATATTTTACCTACTTGCCAGGTAGTACTTTCACCATCTTTAATTGTGGTTATAAAAAAGGCGAACTTGGAAGCGTTAAACTCTTCCATGAGTGGACTGGTGGCAGGATCTCTCGTATCATAACTTTTGTAGGTAATTAATCCGCTTTCTATTTCTTCACCGTAATCTTCATGCATAACCGTATTTACCCATTCCACCGCCAGGTTCAGGCAAAAACAGTTGTCTGATTCGTAGAAAAAGTTTACTTCCACCCCGTCTGTCTCTTCGGTCGTCAGCGGTGGAGTTGTTGTTTGTTCTGAGGGGTTATTGCACCCCGTGAGGCTGAAAACGGTAAGTAAAAAAGCTACGGCCAGCGCCGATACAATTTTGTTTTTGCCCATAATACGCCTCCTTTCAGGCACAAAATTTACGAAGACTTTTATCCAGCTTGTGCTTTAGTTATCATAGCCGCGATTTCTTGTTTGGAGGGTACCTTACCGGCACAAACTACCTCTTCGTTTATTACCAGTCCGGGAGTAGTGAGTATGGGATATTCCAGTATTTTACCCATGTCTTTGACGTACTCTACACTAGCTGGTATACCCATCTCGCTAATCACTTCTTTTACCAACTTCTCTAACTTATGGCACTTGGCGCAGCCAGGTCCTAAAACCTTAATAACCATAGTTTTCTCTCCTAATATTTTTTGCACTTGTTTGTTAAGTAATTGCCCCAAAAATCAATCCCGAAATGGTTGCAAAACCTATCACTAGCCCAACATAGGCCATGGTCTTTTTAGTGCCCATAATAGATCTCAGGGCCAACATGCTTGGCAGAGACAGAGCTGGGCCGGCAAGTAACAGCGCAAGCGATGGACCTTTACCCATGCCGAGATCCATCAGGGATTTGATAATAGGTACCTCTGTCAGTGTGGAAAAATACATGAATGCTCCAAATAAAGAAGCAAAGAAATTGGCGCCCAGACTGTTTCCACCAACAAAACGACCGACTAAAGATTCCGGAAGAATTACAGTTAAAATACCAGCTATAAAAATCCCCGCCAGTAACCAGGGTGTTATCAACCGCACAAAGCGCCAGGTTTCTTTCATCCATACACCAAATTCTTCCCGGGTAAACCATTTCCAGATTATTATCGCCAGGATTGCCAGGCTGATCCCCAACATTATCCAATTGGAGGAAGCGGCAAATAGAAGAACCCCTACCAGTACCAGGAATAGAATTACCTGCTGCCACCATTTTTTTTCGTTCGGATCATCACAGAGACTGGCAAATGCCCCGTCATTTATTTTGTGTTTTCCTTCATCGCGGAACAAAAATGCCATTACAAGGCCAATTACCACTGAAAAGAGTATTGCGCCGATTGCTCTGCCCAACCCCAGATCGAAACCCAGGAGCCTTGCTGAATAGGTAATCGCCAGTACGTTAATAGCGGGGCCGGAGTAAAGGAAGGCAATAGCGGGTCCAATTCCAGCGCCTCTCTTGTATATTCCGCCAAACAGGGGAAGAACCGTACAGGAACATACTGCCAGAATTGTTCCAGAAACAGATGCGACGCCATATGAAAGAAAGCGATTGGCGCCAGGGCCGAAATATTTGAGTACCGATTTCTGGGAAACAAAAACCGATATCGCGCCAGCTATAAAAAAGGCGGGAACAAGGCAGGTTATTACATGAGCTGAGAGATATTCCAGCAGTGCATTCCATCCCCCTGCAACCAAATCGGTAATCAGTTCCATTTACCTAATGCTCCTTTGTGAACGGGTACCCTGGATCCGTGGTGAAATCTGCCATGTTGATTCTAATCATTTTTTCAACGGGGATTCGCAGCTACATATTATATAAATGCGTATATGCGCTTATATGAATTATAACTCTCGGTTTAATACCGTGTCAATACGGTGATCCGTATCGCACTTTATACTTATGGAGTGTAATACTCTATCTGCTATAATCAGGTACAAGATGAATGGATCAATTGCCCTTTATGTTCACATCCCTTTTTGCATACAAAAGTGTTCTTATTGCTCTTTCGTCTCTTATGCTGGTCGTCAAAATGATATTGAGCAGTATTGTCAGGTGTTAATCAAAGAAATTCGCAGGCGTGTTGGTAAACGGTTGGTGAAGTGCGTTTATTTTGGGGGCGGTACTCCAAGCTTGATACCCATCAGGTGTATTGAGAATCTGATGGAAAAAATACTCAGCATTTCTCAATCACTCGATATTGAAGTAAGCCTAGAAGCGAACCCCGGAACTATTGGAGTTCAACATCTCAAAGAACTAAGACGTATCGGAGTAAACCGGCTGAGCATTGGCGCGCAAAGCCTCGATAATCGAGACCTGGAATTAATGGGGCGTCTGCATAATTCGGCTGCTGTGATAGAAGCAATGAAAAGTGCTCGTAGTGCCAGATTTGATAATATTAATCTTGATTTAATTTATGGAATCCCCGGGCAGTCAATATCATCATGGAAGCAGACTCTTGAAGGGGCTATTGACCTCGAACCGGAACATTTATCTCTTTATGGCTTAAGCCTTGAGTCTGGCACTGAAATGATGAATTTGATAGAGTGTGGAGCACTGCCTCAGATTAATCCGGATGATAGCGCTGATCAGTACGAGTTTGCGGAAGAAATACTGGCTGGAAAAGGGTATCACCATTACGAGATTTCAAACTGGGCAAAAGCAGGGTATGAGTGTATTCATAATCTGGTTTACTGGAAACATGAGGAATATATTGGCGTGGGCGCCGGAGCCTGTTCGTATCTGGGTGGTCATCGTTTCAGTAATACTCCCAGCCTGGATAAATATTTAACATCGTTTACTGAAGAGGGTGGTGAAGTAACCGAAAGCGATGAACCCATCAATCCCGAATTGGCAGCTGCCGAAGCGGCAATCCTGTCCCTAAGGCTCGACGAAGGTATTAATATCGAAAAATATAACCAGGATTACAATACAAACCTTATATCTGTGTATAATAAGCAGATAGATGAGCTTGAGAGCTACGGATTACTAGAAAACGACGGGGTTAACATAAAGTTAACCCCGAAAGGCAGATTATTGGGCAATGAGGTTTTCTGGAGATTTCTTCCAGAAGCAATAGAATAGATTGACATACGCTTGATAGTGATGGAGCAAAAATGAACCAGGACTCAATTAGAAATTTCTGTATAATCGCACATATTGACCATGGCAAATCAACCTTGGCTGACAGGCTTATTGAGATCGCAGGGGGGATGGGGCGGGCTAAAATCACCGAGCAGGTTATGGATAGTATGGAGCTTGAGCGCGAACGGGGAATTACCATCAAGGCCAAGGCGGTCAGGCTGAATTACAAAAACCGTGCCGGTCATCAATTCCTGCTGAATCTTATCGATACCCCGGGCCACGTTGACTTTTCTTATGAAGTTTCGCGTACTCTGGTTGCTTGTGAAGGGGCAGTGTTGGTTATAGATGCAACCCAGGGAATACAGGCTCAGACCTTAGCTAATATCTATATTGCCATGGAGCACAACCTGGTTGTGATTCCGGTGATAAACAAAATTGATCTTCCTGGTAGCGAGCCTGAGCGTGTTATGGAAGAAATTGAAAGCGTTTTGGGGTACAAGCCTAGCGAAACCTTTTTAATCAGCGCAAAAACCGGTCAAGGGGTATCTGAACTGGTGGAGGCAATTGTAGAACGGATTCCTCCTCCAGCAGGGGATTTGAACCTTCCTCTCAGAGCTCTCATTTTCGATTCCCGCTACGATGATTATAAGGGAGTAATTGCCTATGTGCGGGTCGTTGACGGCAGGCTGCAAAAAGGCAGCAAGGTTCGGCTGATTGGAGAAGGCACCCAAATGGAAGTACTGGAGCTGGGTTACTTTTCTCCTGGACCCACTCCGGCCGACTCTTTGCAGGCGGGTGAAGTTGGTTATATAGCTACCGGTTTGAAAAGCGTTGCAGAATGCCGGGTTGGTGATACGGTAACCGTTACTCCAGGCGGAGCCCGGGAACCGCTTATAGGTTATGAGTTACCCAAGCCAATGGTGTATGCCGGTGTATATCCCACCCAGGCTGATGACTATGCAGACCTCAGAGAGGCAATTGAGAAGCTGCATTTAAATGATGCCTCACTGACCTTCGAGCCAGAATCAAGCCCCATTTTAGGGCAGGGTTTTCGTTGTGGATTCCTGGGTCTGTTACATCTTGACATTGTTGTTGAGCGGTTAGAAAGAGAATTTTATCTTTCCCTGGTGGTAACTGTTCCGGGAGTAAAGTTTCTGGTCACTATGACGAGCGGTGAAATATTAGATATAACCAGTCCGGTAGATTTCCCTGATCCATCCGAAATTGCAAAAATCGAAGAGCCCTGGGTAAAGATTTCTGTGGTTACCCCTTCCAATTTTATTGGAGCATTAATGGAAGTCATGCAGGAATACGAAGGAGTTTACAAGCATACTGAATATCTTGGCCAGTTTACCGCTTTGGGCGAGACTGGGCAAAGAGTGCGGCTTGAGTATGAGATGCCGCTGAGAAGCATGCTTACTACTTTTTATGATCAGCTTAAAAGCCGCAGCCGTGGATATGCATCTCTAGACCATGAATTATTAGGTTACAGGGAGGCACGTCTGGTAAAACTGGATGTTTTGGTTAATGATATGAAGGTGGATGCTTTCAGTCGGATAATTCCGCCAGAAAAAGCTCATGAAATTGGAAAGGCTGTAGTAGCCAAGCTGAAAGAGGTGATTCCGCGCCAGCTTTTTAAAGTTCCTCTTCAAGCTGCTATCGGCGGCCGTATTGTGGCCAGAGAGGATATTTCTGCCCGGCGCAAAGATGTTCTTGCCAAGTGTTATGGTGGTGATATTACCCGTAAAAGAAAACTTCTGGAAAAACAGAAGGAAGGCAAGAAAAAGATGAAAATGATAGGGCAGGTTGAAGTACCAAAAGAGGCTTTCCTGAGTATTATGAAGTTGGGGTAAACTCTCGTCTTTTCTTCTTTACCCCTGCTCAGTTTCAGGTTTTGTGCCGATTACATTATTTCTACAAGTGTCAAATCAAAGGTAAGGTCTTTGCCAGCCAGCGGGTGGTTAGCATCGATGGTGATAGTGCTGCCGTCAATTTTTATTATGGTGACTACTACACCTGCCCCATCAGGTTGGCTGGCACTTAGCTGCTGGCCGACTCTGGGCTCTAGTTCCGGAGGCAACACTGACCGGTCAACAATAGCGACAGCATTTTCATCACGCTCCCCGTAAGCCTCGGTAAAGGGAATGGTGACCGTTTTATTCTCTCCGACTTTCATTCCATTTATAGCTGCATCAAAGCCAGCTATAACAGACCCCTCTCCCAGGGTGAACTCCAGGGGCTCTCGATTGACGGACGAATCAAATACCCTGCCATCGCTGAACATGCCTGTGTAGTGTACTCTTACGGTGTTACCATTCTGTGCGGTTAGCATTCCTTCTCCTTAAAAACATATACCTAGCTTAAGAGCCAGTTATAGATGCGTATTTTTAAACCTGTTTCTGGATTCTTCAATGATCTTGATAGCAGCGTCCTGATCTTCCCAGCCATAAATACCGGTCTTCTTGGCTTCAAGCTCCTTGTAAACTGTAAAAAAATGTTCGATCTCCTTTAGCATATGCGGGGGAACATCCCCCAGGCTTTTGATATGGTTCCACATAGGATCATTTACCGGTACGCAAAGAATCTTTTCATCCGGACCTTTTTCGTCTCTCATTTTGAAAAGACCAACTGGATATGCATCTATTACACATCCGGGGAAAGTTGGTTCCCACACCATCACCAATGCATCCAGGGCATCGCCATCACCAGCCAAAGTGTCCAGGATAAATCCATAATCACTGGGGTAGTGAACTGCTGAAAAAAGCATACGGTTTAATTTTATAGCCTTGAGGTCAGGGTCATATTCATATTTATTTCGACTTCCCTTGGGGATTTCAATCATTACAGTTACCAGCATTTATCGTCTACTTCCTTCTCTCTTCTTTATCTGCTAACAAGCCTGGATTCCAGGCAAAATAAAATACTAAGGAGCAAATATCGTCACAGTTTAATTCTTCAGGGAAACAAAACACAAACAGCTTTAAGTCTTTGGTGCAAGTTTACCCGGTTATTATATTACTTGGGGAGTTGGCGTACAAATTACCGCCTGATTGGGGAGCGATGTAATATTTACCAGGTACGCTCAGATTCAGGCAGCTTGTCAAAAATCAACTCGTTTCCTAAAATATAAACAAGCTGTTTAAGGGAGGTTTAAAATAATGGCAGAAGAACTTGGCAGGATAATCAAACCTGAAGCAGAGCAATTCAAAGATGGCAGGCGCCTTTTCCTTGTTCCTCTAATTTTCACGCCTTTTTCGCCTCCCGGGGAACTGCAGGCGATTGTTGAACGGTATTGGCAGGAAGCACTAAGCCAGATAAAAGGGTTGGAGTCACGCATTGGCCGTGTAAAGCGCGTATATCATGAGATGGTTGCGCTCGATGAGGAAAGCGGACTTTCGACTTTGGAATCGTTAAATACAGGCAGCCATAATCTGGTAAAAAGCATAATTGAGCGCGGAGGTAGCCTTACTTCTATCGAAGATAGCGATCTACTAAATGAATTTATGGATTGGGGGCGTTGTCTGTCAACCGGGCTCTATAGCCATAAAGTTCTCACAACTGTATTGCAATCCTATCAGGAAACCCAGGAATGTCGAAACAAAGAGATGGCATCACGGCTCGATAAAAGCCTTGGCGTCGATGAAATAGGCCTTTTAATTGTCACGGAAAACCATCGTATACAGTTTCCTCCAGATATAGAAGTCTTTTACGTAGCTCCACCTGCATTAGATGAATATAAACGGTGGCTCAGGCGGCAGGAAGAATCCCCTAAGAAGGAAAAACCAGCTAGCCAGGAAAAGCCGGAGAAAGGCGAATCCGCGAAGGCAGAAAAAAGCCCAGAGGCTGAGCCGAAAACTGGCGAGAATAAAAGCGAAACTTCGAAACCGGCCAAGAGAACACGAAAGAAGAAGTCTTCCTAAACTATGGATCGCCCCCATCTGCTGTAACGTCCTTGATGAGCGCTCCATATTCTCTCTGTCTTCCTTGAGGAGGGCAGTAGCCCTGCGAAGGATCTTCCCCGTAATAGTGCCCGTTGTTACATACGCAGATCTCCCGCGGACAGTCTTCCTGGTCACATGGCAGCGTTTGCGTATGTACGGGCGCAACCCGTGTGAGATTCTTCGCTTTGACCAGAATTGCACTGTATAAAGCCCTGGCTCCGAAGGCAGATAAATCCTTCCTAGGCGGAGGCGATTTTTGATACCAGTAAGGGAAGATCGGACATCGAGCTTATCCGATAACCTTCAGGTAGATCTTCATCAACGAGTTGGTCGCGATCGACCAATATTCCGGTCATGCCCGCTCTATTAGCCCCAACGACATCAATCTGGTACTGATCGCCCACGTAGATTGCCTGATCAAGGTTGACATCGACCGTCTGACACGCCAACTGGAAAATTTCAGGGGATGGTTTATAAAGACCTGTTTGGTGTGAGGTGAGAATTATTTCAAGGTAGGGTGAAAAACCCATTTCTTTGCACATCGGATTGATATCACGGTCTATATTGGAGATAATCCCCAGTTTATATTTCCAAAGTTTTAAATTTTCGAGTACGGGAAGCACATCATTAAAAGGCGCCATTTTGTATTTTACTTGGCCAAGATCTTGCAACACCTTATTGACAAGATCTGGTTCAGGTTCAATGCCAGCCTGATTCAGGACTGCCACTTCATAATCGTACCAGAATTGTTTTTGCTCTTCAGGAGCTCGATTTTTAACAAGGGATTGAGAATTTTCACGGTAAAAATACTCGTCCCCAGCTTTAATGGCTGGAGAGATTGCTTTTTTTGTTAAATTAATTCCATGTTTTTTCAATAAATTGATATGTGTTTCTTCCCGCGGGGGATCGTAGGTGACCAGGGTATTATACAGGTCAAAGAAAATAGCCTTTATCAATGTGTTTTGCCTCCATGAACGATTTTCTGGGAAAAAACCTTATCAACTTTGGCTGATTGTATATTAAAAAAGAAAGTGTGTAAAGCTAATAAACAGAATTTAGAAATGTGCTCGGGAGAGAAGGAGTGAATATTTGTATGCAGAAAAGGACGAGTCTGTTAAATTGACTATCTCAACTGCCTGCTTTATCATCTTAACATTATGAGCATAGATAATATATCACTATTTCCACAAAGTACGACTGTTAGCCCTGATGGCCATCTTGTAATTGGAAGATGTGATGCAGTCTCTCTTGCATCACGTTACGGAACACCTTTGTATGTTTTGGATGAAGACCATATTCGCAGCAAATGCAGGGAATTCAAAACTGCATTTACCAGGTTGTACCAAAATACGAATGTTGCTTATGCTTCAAAAGCTTGCCTCAATAAAGCTATAACAAAGATTATGGCTCAAGAAGGAATGGAATTGGATGTGGTTAGCGGGGGAGAGCTGGCAATCGCACTATCCGCTCGTTTTCCGGCTGAGAAGATTTATTTTCATGGCAATAACAAGTCTGAAGAAGAACTCATATACGCCCTTGAGAATAAAATCGGTCATATCGTGGCTGACAATGTTACTGAATTGGAAATTATTGACCGGCTCGCACGACAGATTGGCCACTATCCAGATGTATTTATCAGGATTACTCCAGGAGTACAAGCGCATACGCATCACCACATTACTACCGGTCATTCGGGAAGCAAGTTTGGGGTTTATCTCGATGATGCTCCAGAAACTATTCGGCTGGCTGGGAAACTGAATGGAATTAATCTGGTGGGATTGCATTGCCATCTTGGTTCGCAGCTTCATGAGACTATACCCTATACCGATGCGCTTGAAGTATTGCTAAAATTGGGTAAAAAGATGCACGATGAACAAGGATTTAACCTTAAGGAGCTTAGTTTGGGAGGCGGCTTCGGAGTAAGTTATACTCTGGAAGATAATGCACTGCCAGTAGAAAATTACGCAGTTGCCATTACCGGTTTAATGGTTTCCATGTGCGAAAGATTGGAGATACCTCTCCCCAGACTTATTATTGAACCTGGCAGATCTATCGTTGGACCAGCCGGAGTAACTCTTTACCGTGTCGGCATGCAAAAACAAGCTAAGGGATATGAAAAATATATAGCAATTGATGGCGGAATGGCGGATAACATTCGTCCAGCTCTCTATGATGCTAAATATGTGGTAGCAGCTGCGGGTAAAATGCTAGATACCTGCACGGAGAAGGTGACCATAGCTGGAAAGTATTGTGAATCTGGGGACATATTGGCCAAAGATGTGATGCTGCCTTCGGTTAAGGCTGGGGATATTCTGGCAGTTCCGGTAACCGGTGCATATTGTATTCCCATGGCTTCAAACTATAACGGCGCGCTTAAACCAGCTGTAGTTATGGTTGGCAGCGGAAGAAGCCGCCTGGTGCGCCGGAGGGAAGAGTACGCAGATTTGATACGTCTGGATCAGGATGAAGGAGTATAGCCAGTGTGGAACGTTTTTGGACAGGATGCTGCCCTAACCCATCTTGCCACCGCGGTTAAAAAAGGTACTCTTCATCATGCTTACTTGTTTACTGGTCCTGATAAATCCGGCAAAAAATTAATGGCAATGGATTTGGCAAGAGCCGTCAATTGTGAATCAGAAAACCCCCCATGTGGGTGCTGTGATTCATGTAATCGTATCACTGTCTTGATCCATGCCGATGTCTGGCTGATTGATTTAGAAAACCGGGGTGATGAGCCAGATAACAGAAAAGAAATTAAAACCGAAGAAATAGAGGATCTACAGCATTCGGCTAATCTTCCACCCTTCGAAGGAAAAGCACGAGTTTTTATTATTGACGGCGCGGAAGCTTTATCATCTTATGCAGCTAATCGTCTTTTAAAAATCCTGGAAGAACCACCACCCAGAGTAATATTTATCTTGCTTTCAAAAGCGCTGGAAAGCGTTTTACCTACTATAGTGTCAAGATGTCAGCACCTTGCCTTTAGAAACGTTGCATACGGTGAATTGGAGGCATATCTTACAGAAAGATTCGGAGTGGACGCCTTAAAAGCAAAGCTTGTTGCTCGGCTAAGCGGCGGTCGCCCCGGATGGGCAATATTAGCTTTGAACGACGAAAAATTCCTATCCGACTTTTTAGAAAACAGAAACAAGCTGCTGGAGTTGTATAAGGCCAGCCGGACTGAACGGTTTGACTATGCTGAAAAAATTGCTTCTCAGTTTGCCGGCAACCGTTTGTCTGTAATGGATGAGCTAAAGTACTGGCAAGTTTTGGCTCGGGATGTTTTGTTTATGCAATTTGGCCTTGAGGGCAATATAATAAATTGTGACGCGCTGGAGCAGTTGCGGGTGCTGGCCGGTAGATATAAACCATCCGACGTTCGAAATATAATAGGTGCCATCAGCCAAACCAGAGAGCAGTTGCAACGTAATATTAACCCCAGGCTGGCACTGGAGACTATGGTGCTGGCTTTGGAATGCCCCGAGAGGGTTCCGGCAAAAATATAAAAAACTTGGGAGAACATCAAATGCCTTTAGTTATAGGAGTACGTTTTCGGCCTGTTGGCAAGATATATCACTTTGATCCAGCTGGTCTTGAGCTTAAGGACGGTGACCAGGTAGTCGTAGAAACTGCCAGAGGACAAGAACTAGGCAGAGTGATAGGCGCGCTCAAGGAAATATCAGAAGAAGAAGTCCCTGAAGGGCTGAAACCTGTTTTGAGGCTAGCTGATGATTCCGATATAGAGCAGGCACGTAATATGGAAAAGAGAGAATCAGAGGCTATAAGCGAATGCGAGCAGCTGGTGAGGCAGCTGAACCTGCCGATGAAACTTTTACGTGCTGAATATAGCCTTGATGGAAGCCTGGTAACAATATTCTTTGGGGCTGAAGGTCGGGTAGATTTCAGAGAGCTTGTACGTGATTTGAGCCGAAAGTTGAAGGCTCGTGTAGAATTGAGGCAGGTAGGCCCGCGGGATGAAACTCGTTTGCTGGGCGGATTTGGGCGTTGTGGCAGGTCACTCTGCTGCGCTACTTTTTTATCTGATTTTTCTCCGGTATCGATCAAAATGGCTAAAGAGCAGGATTTGCCTTTGAACCCGATGAAAATATCCGGTTTATGCGGAAGGCTGCTTTGCTGTCTTGGCTACGAATTTGAACAGTATCGTGAGATGAAAAAAACCATGCCAAAAGAGGGCGAGAGGGTCATGCTTCCTGGTGGAGAAGCAGTGATTATTTCAAGCCGGCCCCTGGAAAACAAAGTTGTTGTTGAACTTGGGGATGGTTCCCGAAGTGAATTAGATATATCTACATTGCCGAAGCGCGACGAGAACTCCGGAAAGCGCGATTAACTTGGGTAGAAAACGCACTCCTTCGCTAGTTATTGCTTGAAAGGTACTTGCCCCAGGAAGGGATTCCTATTGTATAGCGATGCGGCAGATAGAAGCCGGCGTACGCAGTGGGTTTAAACGGTTTGCGCATTAACTTCATGCTGGCTTCTTCAGGGGTGCGGCCAGCCTTGCGGTGGTTACATTTAGGGCAAGCGCTTGTAACGTTTGTCCATTTGTGTTCACCCCCGCGGTGGCGGGGTACGATATGGTCTATAGTGAGCAGGGTGCTCTGCTTTCCGCAATATTGGCAGGTATAGTTGTCACGGCGAAATACGCCTATCCGTGTGAGTTTGTTTTGATGGCAAGGGGGGCGAACCATATAATCCAGTCGGATAACTGTGGGTAGGGGAATTTCCCGTGAAATGGTATGGATAAAGCCCATGCCGTTTTCTACCATCTCTGCCTTCCCTTCGTGTATTAGCACTATGGCACGCCTCACCTGGCAGATGCTAAGAGGTTGAAAGCAACTATTAAGCACCAACACCGGCAATCTTTCTTTCATATGCTGGGTAGACATTTGCTTAAATATTAGCCCCGTTGTTTTCCAAATTCAACTTTTGGAATTATATCGTCGGCTCTGCGAGCGTTGTGATTTCCCGCGGGAGGTGTGGGAAGCTATATCGGCTCGGTAGTCGGGCACTGTAAGGGCGAAGGGAGTGCTGATTTTTGGATCAAGAAACCTTGAACGTATCCGGCTATCCAGTTCCTCCAGCGAACGAGTGGTAGTAATCACAGTTGCCAGACGAGCGTTGTAACGATAGTTGATAACCTGATACAGCTTTTCTTGTGCCCATGGTGTTGCAGTTTGCTCTCCAAAATCATCAAGTACAAGGAATGGTGCTATTTTGACTCTTTCGAACATCCGATCGTAAGAAACCCTGGAATCCGGGCTAAATGTTGAACGAAGATGATCAATGAATTCTGGCACTACTATAAACAGTGCCTGCTTGCCTGATTGGAAAAGATAATTCACAATAGCTGAAGCCAGATGAGTTTTTCCGCTGCCGGTCACTCCCTGCCATACTAACCAACCATCAGGAGAACGAGCATAGTCAACTGCGAGACGATAAGCTTTTTCAAGGTTTTCCCGCTGTTGGAGCGGCAGGTTAACTCTTTTCCAGTCAAAGGTTTCAAACGTCATTTGCTTTTGCAGCTCAAGGCCAGGTTCCCAGCTATAACCGGAGCCGACATCATCTTCTGTTTCCAGATAAAATATCCGGCTGACGACTGGGTCGTTGATTCGAGTTAGAACGCGCTGGTCTAGTTCGCTTAACGAGAGCAGTGTTATTAGTGTTGGTAATTCACGGTTAAAGCGGTAACTGAGCAGCTGGTCCAATTTTTCCTTCGACCATGGGCTTCCGGCATGTACTCCGAGGTCATCCAATAAAAGCATGGGCGCATTGCGAACTTCATCCAGCAGGTTATCAAAAGAGGTTTCGTTCGTAGGATTGTAACTTGCGCGCATGTGTTCCAGTAAATCTGGAACAGTGATATACAGCACTGACCTTTGCCTGTTTAATTGTTCAACGGCAACTGCAGCGGCAATATGGGTTTTGCCTGAACCACTGGGGCCAATAAGCACAAACCAGCCGGAAGGATTTTCGGCAAAATCTTTAGCAGCTTGATACGCTGCCTTGAAAAGAACCTGGTTTGTTTTATAACCACTGCGGCCTTCGGGCAGAAGGTTGTCAAAAGTCAGTCGGCTGAGTGGGCCAAGGTTGCTCGATTCAAATAACATTGCCTGTTTTTGTTCTCCGCTTGTGCGGTTGAGGCAACTGCAACTTACTACCCTGGCGTAGTCGATCTGTCCATTGGCCAGCTTTGGATGGTAGAATCCCACTCCGCCGCACCTGCTGCAGGCTGGTTGGTTATTTGTATTGGGTTTAATGTTGGACAAATCGCTGATACTTGCCGGTGGTATATTTTGACGGGTCGTCTGCCGGATTATTTTGCCGATGTGCTCCATTGACCTTTCCTTCGGTTAACCATCTTTCCAGTATTCGTGATATATAACGCCAGTTGCGTTTATTATTCATTGCTGCTTCCCCAATAGCCTCGATAATCCAATCTACAGGATAATTCTGTTCCGCCAGGCGCAGCTCATCCGAGATTAAAGGTGTAAGCATTCCGATATTCTCTTCATAACAGGTAAATATATTGGGCATTTGTTCAATCGGGGTGGCGGGATTACGAGGTATTGTTGCGTTGCCTGTGGTTATTTTGCCGGAGTCTGCAGCCTCTCTGTTTGCCGGAGTATTCAAAAAATAGACAGACTGGCGGGAGTTATTGTCCCCCACTTCGACCGTTAGTACGATCCCTCTTGCAAGCACTTTGGATATGGTGGCATCGAGGACTTCTTCAAAGGGGCGATTGTTTGTTTTGAGGCATTCGATGATTGCTGGATCGGCAATCAGTTCGCCCCGGCTGATATATTGCACACTACCCTTTTTCCGGCTAATTAATCGGAATATTTGCAGGCTGAGTTTCAGCTCTTCAAGGCTGTCAACCCAGGGCATAACCACATTTAGATAGTAGCTGGGTACGGCGCAGTAGTCCATCCTGGCGGGAAGCCCTGGCAACTCTCTGGTCACAGTACTTCGCTTCCCTTTAATTCAACGCTATCAGCAGCCAGATTTTCAAAATTGGTAAGCCGGCTGTTGAAGCGGAGTTTCACCTGGCCGATTGGACCATTACGATGTTTGGCAACGATAATATCGGCAAGCTCTCGCGGATATTCCTGATTTTCGTGTGTGCGATACCATTCTTCTTCGGTAAAGTAAACTTCTTCCCGATATACAAAAGCTACTACGTCAGCGTCTTGCTCGATAGAACCACTTTCACGTAGGTCAGAAAGTTGGGGTACATGTGACTGCCTCCATTCAACTGCCCTGCTAAGCTGGGAAACGGCGATAACCGGAACGTTGAGTTCCCGTGCAAGACCTTTAAGGGCTCTGGATATGTAGCCGATTTCCTGAACGCGGTTATCAGTTCTCGTATCTCCCTGAAGGAGTTGCAGATAGTCGACAATAATCAGGTCGAGACCATGTTCATAATGCAAGCGCCTTGCCTTGCTTCTCATCTCTACCATGCGTAACTGGGGCGAATCATCCAGGTAAATGGGTGCTTCGCTCAGTGTTCCAATTGCATCCATGATACGTCCTTCGTGCTCATCGTGAATATTATGATACAATCCCAGCCGGATGCGCTTGGCGCTGACGCCGCTTTCCGCCGAGAGTAACCGGCTTACCAGTGATTCCTGGCTCATCTCCAGACTAAAGATAGCAGTACAGGCTCTTTCTAAAACAGCAGCGTTACGGGCAATATTTAATGCAAAACTGGTTTTACCCATACTGGGGCGTCCTGCCACTATTACCAGATCAGAGCGTTGGAAGCCCCCAAGCAACTCGTCCAATCCGGTAAAACCAGAATGAACGCTTGTTTTAGGCTGCAGTGCTCCTGGTTCCAGTTCAGGCGGAGCTTCAAAGTATTGTTCAAGCAATTCCCTGATATGTACAAAATCGGCGTCGCCCCGTTTGTTACGGAGGCGGAAGAGCACATCTTCGGCTTTGTTCAAGGCTGTTACCGCGTCGGCTTCTCCTCCATAACCTATGTCGGCAATTTTCTCCGAGGCCAGAATCAATTGCCGCATTACCGACAACCGCTGCACAATGCGTGCAAAGTGCAGAATTTCAAGGGAGGTAGGAACGATTGATGCAAGGTGACTCAGGTAGGCAAGATTGCCGCTCTTTTCCAGATTGCCTAAACGACTTAGTTCTTGAGAAACTGTAATTTTATTAATTGCCTCATCCCTTTGGTACAGATTGAGGCAGGACTGATATATCGATCGGTTGGCAGGACTAAAGAAATCTTCCGGTCTCAGAAAAGTAGCAATCTCGTAAATAGCCTTACCATCGATTAACAGGGAGCCGTTAACCGCTTCTTCTGCGTCCAGGTCATGGGGTGGGAGCCTGGTTTCAGCCACGGTTAATCCTCCTCCTGGGGTACTACTTTGACAATTAATTTGGGCATATGGTTTCTTGCCAATTTAACAATCACTTCAAAAGTACCCAGTTCATGGAGTGGCTCTGATAGTTCAATTTTACGCTTATCCAGTTCCAGGCCATGCGCTTTTTTAAGTTCAGTGGCGATATCGTTACTGGTTATCGAACCATAAAGCTTTCCCCTGGTGCCGACTTTAGCCTTTAACGTAATTGTTTTACCGTTAAGAGCTTTGGATTGGTTCGCAAGATCAGCTTCTATTTCTGCTTTTTTCTTTTCTTCTGCTTTTTTCCGGGCTTTAAGCTGGGCAAGTGTTTGATCGGTAGCTGGCATCACCAGGTTTTGGGGAATAAGGAAGTTGATAGCATAACCATCAGCAACCTCTTTAATATCGCCCTGCGATCCAGAGCCTGGTACATCTTTAAGAAAAATCACTTTCATAACATCTCTCCCCTAAATATTATACCTTACTATTGACAGTGCTTGGAAACTACGATTCCAGATATTCCCTGATATGAAAAGCCGCATGAGCCCCATCTCCGGCTGCGGTGACGACCTGGCGAATTGAATTGATACGTACGTCACCAGCAGCAAAAATTCCCGATACCGAGGTTTCCAATCTTTCATCTACTTCAATGCTGCCCTGTCGGTTCATATCAACCAGACCTTTCACAAATTCAGTGTTGGGGGAGAGCCCTACAGCTACAAATATTCCATCTATTTTCAGGTTTGAATTCGAGTTATCACTGACGTTTTTAATTTCGATATTATTAACCCGGGATTCGCCGGATATTTTGGTTACAACGCTGTTTAAAACCGGTTCAATTTTGGGATTTGCATTTATTTTTTCAACCACAGCCATGGTTGCCCTGTAAGCATCGCGGCGATGGATTAAATATACCTTTTCGGCAAATTTGGCTAGGTGAATTGCTTCGTAAAGCGCAGCGTTACCCCCACCGACTACCGCAACGGTTTTATTTTTGAAAAAAGGCCCATCGCAGGTTGCACAATATGATACCCCGCGGCCGGTCAGTTCTTTTTCTCCCGGCACATTGAGCTTAACCCGTTCTGTTCCGCTAGCAATTACCAGGGCTCTGGCGAAAAAATCTCCTTCAGAAGAATGGACGATTTTTTTTGAACCAGACACGTCTACAGTATTGACGTTCGCATTAATTGTTTCTGCGCCGTGTTTTGTGGCTTGTTCATGCATTTTTGCGGTCAGTTCAAAGCCGGTGATTCCCTCCGGAAAACCCGGATAATTTTCAACATCGTCGGTGGTGGTAATGTTTCCGCCGATCAGAGCTCTTTCTATGATCAGGGTACTGAACCGATCCCTGGCAGTATAGATACCAGCAGCGAGGCCGGCTGGCCCACCTCCGATGATTATAACGTCATATTCTTTTTTCATTTTACATCTCCTGTTATCTGTTGAGTGAAAGGCAATTGAATCCCTTGAAACGGCTTTCTCCCGGATTTTTTTCTGCCAGGCAGAGTAGGGCTGCTCCAACCGCTCCAGTTAATTCCGGGTGGTCAGGAATAAGTAAATCTATACCAAGTTCTTCTCGAAACGCCCGCTGTATTCCCTTGTTGCGGGCTACTCCTCCCTGGAATACAACCGGCTCGCGAACCATTCGTGACTGTATCACCGAACGGCGGAAATTGGCAACAAGAGCTTTACATAACCCATATACAATATCTTCGCAGCCAAATCCTGTTTGCTGGTGAGTTATCATGTCTGACTCGGCAAAAACTGTACAGGTTGCGTTTATGGTTACCGGGTTGAGGCTTTTTTCAGCCAGCTGACTCATATCTTCGAGAGAAATCCCTAATCTGGATGCCTGATGGTCAAGAAAACTGCCAGTGCCAGCAGCGCATACTGTGTTCATGCCGAAATCCGCCACCAGTCCATTACGAATTATAATTAGTTTAGAGTCTTGGCCGCCGATCTCTACCACTGTTTGTACGTTCCTGTCAGTACGCAATGCGGCTATCGCCTGACAGGTAATTTCGTTTTTGATGATATCTGCTCCAAGCAATTCACTGGCCAGTTTACGTCCGCTACCGGTAACCGCGACGCCAGCTAGCTTATCTGAAGGAAGCACCGTCCTTATTTGGTCCAGGGCTTCCTTCAGGGCTTTTGTGGGATTTCCTGCAGTTGGTAGGCAGCATCCGGCTTTCATGTGCCCCTGGTTATCAACAATAGCCAGTTTGGTGCTTACGGAGCCGATATCAACTCCCATATAAGTAATGTTATCGGTTACGTTCATTTTTTACTGTGGAAATCTGTATGAATATCGGATATTACATTTGGATGACCGAGGATATCAGTAATGGTAAGTGCCATAGCCAGCATGCCATCCATCATTCCTTTTATTCCTTCATCAGAAGCAGCAGCGTTTAAAAAATCTATCGAGTGTAAAGAAGTACCAGCTGGTGCGATGGCTATGACTGGATGAATTGAAGGTACTATTTGGCTAACGTTACCCATGTCTGTAGAGGCGAAATCCACTTCTTTTGTTTCCATGACCCGGCCTGTAGTTGCCATGTTCTTGTTAAAAATTTCTGCCAGCGTCCGGTTGTTTTTCATTGGTTTGCAGTAAACATTTGCCCATCGGTATTCAAGTTTTGCACCTGTAGCCAGAGATGCGCCCTTAAAACAATTTATTACTTTGCGTTGCAGTTGTTCAAGATACTCCATGGTGGTTGCTCTTACCATAAACATTGCCCCTGAATGAGCAGGTACGATGTTGGCGGCTTGACCCCCATCTGTAATAATACCATGTATTCGGGCTGATTCAGGGATATGTTGCCGAAGTGAATTGACAGCGTTAAAGCTGAGGAGCATTGCCTCAAGTGCATTAACGCCTTCTTCCGGATTAGCAGATGCATGGGCTTCCTGGCCAGTAAATTCTATTTCAAGGTTTACACATGCGAGGGTGGATATGACGGATGCATTCTGGCTGCCCGGGTGGATCATCATTGCTATATCAATGTCCGAAAAAATCCCTTTTCGAATAAGTAATTCCTTGCCGCAATGGAATTCTTCTGATGGTGAGCCGATAACTGTTATCATTCCTCCATAACTATCAATGGCGTGTTTGGCAACGACTGCTGCTCCTGCTGCGGCTGTGCCAATGATATTGTGTCCGCAGGCATGGCCAAGCTCGGGGAGTGCATCGTATTCAGCCAGAAGGGCAATATGCGGTTTTCCTTTACCATAATTTGCCAGAAAGGCGGTAGGAAGTCCTTCGATTCCACGGTTTATCACAAAGCCGTGGCTTTCAAGGAATTCTGTAATCCATGTTGAAGCATTGAATTCCGCCATGCCCGTTTCAGGAGACGCATGAATCTTGAGACACAAAGCCATCAGATCTTTCTTGCAGGTTTTGACATCATGAAGTATTCGTTTTATTAATTCTTGTTTGTTATTCATCTGTATGTTGCATTATAGCTTAAGATGGTTAAGGTGACTACAGCCGGCTGTATCTGGTGCAGTCATCCAGTTTGTTAATAGGTTGGGGCTGGGGTAAAATAAAAGTTTGGAAGGAGTCCGTTACTTGCCACAACAATATATCACAGTTAAAGGTGCACGAGAGCACAATCTCAAGAATGTTGACGTAACAATCCCGCGCGATAAACTGGTTGTAATAACCGGAGTTTCCGGCTCTGGAAAAAGCTCGCTGGCTTTCGATACCATTTACGCAGAGGGGCAACGCCGTTATATGGAGTCCCTGTCCGCCTATGCCAGGCAATTCCTCGGCCGCATGGAAAAACCGGATGTAGACTATATTGAAGGCTTGAGCCCTGCGATATCGATAGATCAGAAGGGTGTCAGCAACAATCCCAGATCAACCGTAGGAACAGTTACCGAAATATATGACTATCTCCGCCTATTGTTTGCCCGGGCTGGACATCCTTATTGCCCACAGTGCGGGCAGGAAATAACTGCCCAGACTGTCGAGCAAATTGTTGATTCTCTCTTGCAGTTGCCAGAGTTTACAAAAATCATGCTGATGGCTCCGTTGATAAAAGGGCGCAAGGGTGAATATGTACAATTGTTTGCTGATTTACGTCTCTCTGGCTATTCCAGGGTCAGAGTGGACAGTAAAATCATTGATTTGTCAGAAGATATTTCACTGGATAAGAATAAGAAACATACAATTGAAGTTGTTGTTGACCGTCTGGTGGTTGACAGGGAAGGGAATCCCAGCCGAATGGCTGGATCAGTTGAAACTGCACTCAAGCTTGGCGGTGGATTACTGCTTGTTTCTATCGTAGATGGTGAGGAATTGCTTTTCTCGGAGCACTATAGCTGTGCCCATTGCGGTACAAGCTTGGGCGAAATCGAGCCCCGAACATTCAGCTTCAACAGTCCCCATGGTGCCTGTACTGCCTGTACTGGCCTGGGATTTAAACAGGAATTTGATCCCGACTTGATCTTTCCCGATAAAGAACTATCAATTGCGGAAGGGGCGATCCACCCTTACCAATCTCAAAACTGGTATTTGCATCAACTGTCAGATGTAGTGAGCCGTTATGGTTTTTCCACGCATGAACCTGTCAAAGATTTTACCCGGGAGCAGCTTGACCTGATACTTTACGGCGAAGGAGAGGAGCCGAAACATTACCGCAACCAATTTGGAAAGATAAGAGATTATTATAACGGTTTCGAAGGTGTTATCCCACGTATGAAGCGTTTGTATCGAGATACGGAATCGGAGCAATCGCGCCAGTTTATGGAGCGCTATATGATAAATCTCCCTTGTCCAGGATGTGAGGGCAAGCGGCTCAAGCCAGAAGCACTCGCGGTCAGGGTTGCCGGTATAAACATTGCCGAAGCCACTTCCATGCAAGTCAGTGCTCTTCTGGACTGGGTGCAGATATTAAGAAGTGAAAATGGATCGCTAACCTCAAGGGAAAAACTAATTGCCAGGGAAATTCTCAAGGAAATAGAGTCCAGGCTTAATTTTTTGGTTAATGTGGGGCTCGATTACCTTACACTTGATCGGGTTTCATCTACCCTGTCAGGCGGTGAGGGGCAACGCATACGCCTGGCAACCCAGGTGGGGAGTGGATTGATGGGGGTATTATATGTGTGTGATGAACCGACTGTTGGATTGCATCCTGCCGATGACGAGCGCCTGATAGCTACACTCACTCGCCTGCGCGACCTTGGCAATACTGTGCTCGTAGTTGAGCATGATGAGTCTATGATGCTCACTGCAGATTATATTATAGACATGGGCCCGGGTGCCGGTGAGCATGGCGGACAGCTGATAGCCTGTGGAACCCTGGAAGAAATTAAAAGATCTCCGCATTCACTCACCGGGCAGTATCTGAGTGGTAAAAAGACTATACCGATACCAACTAAACGCCGGCCGGGTAATGGCAAGAGTATTACTATCCGTGGTGCAAGGGAGAATAACCTTAAGGACATTGATGTCAGGATACCTTTGGGATGCTTCGTAAGCGTAACTGGTGTGTCGGGGTCAGGTAAGAGTACCCTGATGCATGAAGTCCTTTATAAAAAACTCGCTCAAAAGCTGTACCGCTCTCGCGAAAAACCTGGATTATGCAAAGATATCGAAGGTATTGAACACATCGATAAGCTGATTCATATCGACCAGGCTCCGATTGGAAGAACACCTCGAAGCAATCCTGCTACTTATACCGGAACATTTACCCTGATTCGTGAGCTGTTTGCAACTTCTCCGGAAGCTAAAGTCAGGGGGTATGGACCCGGTCGGTTTTCTTTCAATGTCAAGGGTGGCCGGTGTGAAGCCTGTGCTGGTGATGGCTATACACGAATCGAAATGCAATTTCTGCCTGATGTAACCGTACCCTGTGATGTTTGCCGTGGAAAGCGGTACACACGTGAAGTCTTGACGGTAAGGTTCAAAGGTAAAAATATTGCCGAAGTACTGGATATGACCGTGACCGAAGCATTAATTTTCTTCGAAAACTTTCCAAGGATAAAACGTAAACTGGAAACTTTACATGATGTCGGCTTGGGTTATATTCGTTTAGGGCAGCCGGCAACTACGCTATCCGGTGGTGAAGCACAGCGGGTTAAACTGGCTACAGAACTTGCCAGAAGGCCGCTTGGGCATACCTTGTATATGCTTGATGAGCCTACAACCGGGTTGGCTTTTGAGGACGTATCTCTTTTACTTAAGGTTCTCCAAAGGTTAACTGACGCTGGTAATACAGTACTGATTATTGAGCACCATATGGATGTAATAAAAAACTCGGATTGGATTATTGATCTGGGGCCAGGCGCTGGAGACAAGGGCGGGGAGCTTGTGGCTGCCGGGCGTCCCGAAGAAGTTGCGGCTAATCCCTCTTCGGTTACCGGGAGATTTTTAAGTAAGCTGTCCAGTATTGAAAGCACTGTTGCGGAAACAGCCTGAGCCTATTCCTGGAGGATATTAAATTGGATAGAGAAAAAGCATTCTTGAAAGTACAAGAGAACGTTGGTAGTCAAAACCTTATCAAGCATATGCTAGCTACCGAAGCAATCATGCGAGCGCTGGCGAATCGCATTGGGGAGGACGAAGCCCTCTGGGGGCTAACCGGACTTTTACACGATATTGATATGGAAATTTGCGATGGTGACATGCAATCTCATTCAAAAATTGGAGCTCAGATGATTCATGATATGGATGTTGGGGTAGAGGTTGTCAATGCAGTGTTACGCCATAACGAAGCTCATGGCTATGAAGTTCAAACCCGTCTGGATAGAGCATTATTCTGCTCAGATGCCTTGACCGGATTGATCACCACCACCGCACTGGTAAGGCCAGATAAAAAAATCTCCTCCGTAGAACTTAAATCGATTAAAAAGAAGTACAAAGAAAAAGGTTTCGCAGCCGGGGTGAGTCGTGAGCAGATTGAAACCTGCAGAAATCTTGGTCTTGAGCTGGATGAGTTTATAGAGCTAGGATTAAAAGCCATGCAGGCGATTTCGGACGAATTGGGTCTTTAATAAACCGATTGGTTTATATTATATTAACAACCGAACCTTCTGACGTTTTTGTTACCTCTATACGATTATTGAAAGCGTTTTTCAACTCATCAATATGAGTAATCACCAGGATAACCTCAAAATCGTCTTGAATTGAGTTAATAGCCTCCTTTACCTTTTCCAGTCCGATATTATCTTGAGTGCCAAATCCTTCATCGATAATAAGGGTTGGCAGGGGGGCTCCGCTTCGATTGGCAAGTAATTTGGACAGGGCTATTCTAAGGGCAAAATCAATCCGAAAAGCCTCACCGCCACTGTACATTTCATAGTCACGCGTACCTTCTTCATCTGAGATATGTATATCAAGCGTTTCCGCTTTGCCCCCAGTTTTTTTCTCCCTTTGTGATTCCAGTTTCATATGCATTCGGTTGTCTGTCATTTTACCAAGGATGCGGTTCGCTTCGTTTTCAATTTCTGGGATAGCCATGTCAATCAACATGCCCTGAATTCCATTTTTACCAAAAGCCCGGGCAAGATGCTTAAATATACTTTCTTCGCTGCCAACGGTTTTTAGTTTAATCTTATTTTCAGCCAATTTGCTTTCCAGTTCCGTAAAGGCTTCCAGTTTGGCTTGCAGTTTATAAACCATCTCCCGGTTATTGTTAAGCGAATGCTCAGATTCTTTTAGAAGCGTTTCTGCTGTCGTGAGTTTGCTGGTCACCAAAGGGAGTTCTTTTAACTCTTGTTCCATCTTGTTTATCGCAGCCATATCAAGATCTATTCTGTCCTGGAGGTTTTTGATTGCTCCTTCAGCTTGGGAAAGTTTTTCTTTTTCTATGTCGATCTGGTTTCTGGCTTCGGCTAGCTTAAGGTGCTGTTCTCGATAAGATTCAGTTGCAGAAAGGATTTTTCTGGCTTCTCTGTAAGTATCTTCGTTGTAGTCGATATCGGCAATCAGCTGGTTGACCTTGGCCAATTCAGCCTGTTCGTTTTTTGCATAATCGCCAGACGTCAAACAGTTCTCAAGTTGTTGGAGGATTGTTTTTTCGGTTGCGAGCTTGTCTGATGCCTGGTTGCATTCGCTGATGCGATGGTTTAAGACGCTTATATTCTGCTGATTCTGCAGTATCTTCTTTTGCAGATCTGACTGTTTGAGTTTTTGCCCTGCCAATTCTGCATTCAATGTTTTTACGATTTCAGATTGCCTGACCGATGCTTCTTTTATTGCAATGGCTAAACTGTTTTTTTCTTGCACGTATTTTTCTATAATAAAGTTTCGTTCTTCATCGTTTAGGGGTTTTTCACATAGAGGGCACTGTGGTTCGACATTATCGGAAACCAGTTTTATCCTGCTGTCGATATCACGTATTCTCTCAGCGGATTGTGCTGATTGGAACCTGGTTTCCCTGAGTTGTTCCTCCAGGGATTTTAGCTGATTTTCCTCAGTTGAGATTGCATCCTGCTGTTTTTTTAAATCTGTTTGTTCTGCCCTGGCTTTTTCCAGAGCGGATTCTAATCGAGTCAGTTCGGAAATTTTCTTGTCCAATTCAGATACATTTCGTTTGGTAACCTCAACCTGGCTATTTAGCCGGGCTCGTTCTGATTGTATAGACTTTTCCCAGGTGTTTTTTTGTACCGAAAGGCGGTTCAACTGATTTAGCTGCAGGCTCATTCTTTCGAGGTTTTTTTCTGCATCTTTGTGAAGCTGGTATCCTTCCTCGATGGTTCGGGCTTGTTGCAGTATTATTTCGTAGTTTGTAATCAGCAGGCGGATTGATTCAGCGCTTTTCCTCCATTCAGTGAGCTGTCTTTTGCGTTCGTCAGAATCATATCTAAGCTGGATTGACTGTTCCTGTCGGTCCTGGAGAGAGCGAGCTTGTTGCCGGAGTGTTTCATGGAGGCTTTTTGCCTTCTCATATTCCTCTTCTGTATTTTTAAGACCAGTTGTTGCGTTCTCCAGTTCGGTTGATACCTCTTCACGTGCTGCAAGTTCGTTTTTTATTTCTTCTATTGCACGTTCAAGAGTTTCTTTTTCGGCTTGTCTTTCTCTGGTTTTTTGCCTGGCTATGTCAGCCAGTTCATTATACACTTCCAGCTTTAAAATGCTGGCGAGTACTTCTTTCCTTTTGGCGGGTGTCTGCCGGCTGAACTCGTCAGCATGTCCCTGGCGCAGGTATGCGCTGTTGATAAAGGTATCATAATCCATGCGAAGAAGGTTTTTAATCGACTCCTGGGTTTTGGTTAAGGTGTCACCAGTAATGGAATTAAATCCTTCATCAGAATAAATCAGCAAATCAAGACCGGGGAGTCCTGCTGATCCGGCTTTTTTGGCTTTACTGCGTTTGCGTATAATTCGATACAGGTTTCCTGAGGCATTAAAATCAAACTCAACCTCCACCTCATCAGCTCCGATGGATATCAGTTCGTCGTCGCTGGTTGCCCGTGTCTTGCCCCATAACGCCCAAGTCATAGCGTCAATCAGGGAGGACTTACCGGCACCATTGTCGCCTGAGATGCAAGCGGTATGAATACCAGAAAAAGAAAAAGCCGGCAAGTCTCCTTTGTAGGACATAAAGTTACGTAGCTTAAGCCGTACGGGGATCATTTCTATTCAAGATAGTCCTTTAATTTTCGGCTCCGGCTGGGATGGCGTAATTTGCGCAGGGCTTTTGCTTCAATTTGCCTGATGCGTTCACGAGTGACGTTGAATTCCTTGCCTACTTCTTCAAGAGTTCTGGAGCGACCATCCTCAAGGCCAAATCTAAGCTGTAAAACTCTACGTTCCCGGTGCGTCAAACTGGAAAGCACTTCACCAATTTGCTCTTTTAACAGTTGCCGGGACGCCGCATCCGGAGGAGGTACAATGTTTTGGTCTTCTATGAAGTCTCCCAGATGACTGTCTTCTTCTTCGCCAATTGGTGCCTCCAGCGATACGGGAAGTTGACTAACTTTAATAATCTCTCTGACCTTATCCGGTGGAAGTTCCATTTCTGCGCCGATTTCTTTGGGGGTTGGTTCTCGTCCATATTCCTGCGAAAGCTGCCTGCTTACTGATAGCAATTTATGAATGGTTTCTACCATGTGAACAGGTATTCGAATTGTGCGTGCCTGATCGGCAATAGCACGAGTAATAGCCTGGCGAATCCACCACGTGGCGTATGTGGAGAATTTGAATCCGCGATGATAATCAAATTTTTCAACTGCTCTTATCAGGCCGATGTTGCCTTCTTGCAGTAAGTCAAGCAAGGGCATGCCCCGACCAATGTGCTTTTTAGCCACACTAACCACCAGTCTGAGATTAGCTTCTGTAAGGTGTTTCTCTGCTCTTTCAGCTTCAAGTTCGAGGTTTTTCAGGTAAGTTTTAAGCTTGGCATCTTTTAATTCGACCGAGTCGATAAAAGTTTTATCGTGAGTCAGCCATTCGATGTTTTCCAGAGTGGCATCTTCGGGTATTGCTATTAATAGCTCCTCCGGCATCAGCCGTATGTTCAAAGAAATGTTGATAAGCTCCTGTTGTACTTCTGCCAGGCTTTTCCCGGTCTTGTTGGCGATATTTTGGGTAATAGTCTGGTCGATTTCATTAATCAGGTTTTGCTGTATAGCTGGTTCGGTAATGGCTTTCTTGAAATTAGCAGTTTTTTCGAGCCCCAATTCCTCCTGAAATAAATAGAAGGTCTCCCGGGCTTTACCCAAATCGATGAGCATGTTCAATACCAGTTGGATTGGTGTTGGGGCAATGCCGTAGGTATCTATGTAGCCTTCACGAATCTCACGAATGCGCTTCCCGGCTTCCATTTTTTTTGCCAGTACTTTTTCATCATCCGCGCTAAGCAGGGGGACTCGCCCGATTTCGTGCAGGTACATTCTTACCGGATCATCGACAACTCCATGATCGTCGATCTGATCCAGGGGTATTGTGAGATCCTCTTCCTCTGCTTCAAGGTCGTCTTCAATCTCATCATCGGGATTTAATTCATCTTCGAGTAAGCTTTCTTCAGTAGGTATGTCTTCGTCTGAAGGCTCTTCTTCGGCTTCTTCTTCTACCTCGACGGTAGCAATATCATCCGATTCATCCTTGATATCAATATCCTTCTTTTTCTTCTTCTTTTTTTCTGGTGCCATCAGTGCTTTTCTCCCTTTTCATTCTTTCCAGGCCCTTGGATTTTTCATAAAACAATTCTTTTAATTCATGGTTGACGTCGAAACCTTGCCGGATCAGGGCATCCTTTTCTTCCTGGGTAAGATCGGTCGAGCCTAATATAGCTTCCTGGTTTTGCAGGACGCGTCTCAGGTAGCTTTCTTTCAGCAACAAGATGCATTCCTTGAGCTTGATTTCCAGTCCCTGGGGGGCAACTGTCTGGTTAGCCAGCCGGTCATAATGCTCCACAGTTGCTCCATCGAGTCCGTCTCTCACTGACGCCGAATCGCTGCTTGCTAACAGCGCAGAAAACACTTCTGCATTCTCGCTGTTAGAAAAATATTCAAGTTTCAATCCAGCTGTTTTATCTTTCAGCTGGGGGTATTGTATCAGCATAGCAAGACAGAATTCTTCACGCGGGCTGGAAAACAACTTGTTTCCGGATTTTTTCCTGGTGACAGGCGCCTGATATGAACCTGATGGCCGACGCCTTCCGAGCTCATTGAGAGAAGACTCCAGCCTTTGCTGATCTACTTTTATCATGCCTGAGAGTTTTTGCAGATAGTGTGCTTGGCGTATAGGGTTTTGAATTTGGGCTATTGTTGGTAAAAGTATTTCTGCCAGGCGAGACTTCCCAGCAGCGCTATCCAGGTCAACTTCTCTAGCTGCTGTAGAAAATGAAAAATCAAGCAATGGTTCAGCCTTCTCCAGCAATTGCTGCCAGGTCTTGGGTGAGCGGTTGATAACTTCATCTGGATCCAATCCGTTGGGGATAGTAACAACTTTAATTTCATGATTGAGAGTATTTTCGTAATCAATCAACCTTATCATGGCTTTTTCGCCAGCTTCATCGGCATCCATAGCCAGGAAAAGATTTCTGGTTATCTTCTTTATCGCATCTATTTGACGATCACCTATAGACGTTCCCATCGAGGCCATGGTATATTTAAAACCGTATTGATGCGAGATAATGGCATCCATATAGCCTTCTACCATTACTATCATATCCTGTTTCCTCGCTTCTTCACGTGCAAGGTCAAAGCCATATAGTAAGCCGCTCTTATCGAATATCGGAGTTTCCGGCGAGTTGAGATATTTAGGTTGGGAACCGTCCATTTCTCGCCCGCCGAAACCCGCAGTTTTACCTTCAGCATTAGAAATCGGGAACATTAACCGGTTGTGGAAACGGTCAATAATACCGGATTCAACTTCTATTAACAATCCGGCTTCTAACATTTCCTCAACAGAGAACCCACGCTCAAGCAGGTGTTTTCGCAGGTTATCCCGGCCAGTTAGACTATAGCCAAGCTTGAAATCTGACAGAGAACGAGCGTTGATACCGCGTTTGTTTACATAATTTCGTGCTTTTTCGGCTTCGACAGAATTTTTTAATTGCTCATGATAGTAATCTCTGGCAGCATCATTGATTTGAAATAGACGGTCGTGTTTGTTTTTATCTTCTTTAAGCCTGGCGGGAGAGGGTAACACAACCCCCGCTCTAGATGCCAACAGTTTAAGTGCGTCACCAAAATCCATGCCTTCCTTTTTCATTACCAGGGAGAATATATCACCACCGGTAGAACAGGCTCCGAAACAGTGCCAGCTCTGCCGGTCAGGAAAAACAAAAAAGGACCCATGCTTTTCCTGGTGGAAGGGGCATATACCCTTAAAATTCTTGCCTGATTTGGCGAGTTGGGTATACTGTCCGGCTATTTCGACGATGTCCAGTTTTTGCTTGATTTCTTCGATAGCACTCATTAATAGCCCTATTATACAATATTATGGAGTTTACATAAAAAATAAAGAAGGTAATTAAAGGTTGAGCTTTTCTGCCAGCCGGGAAGCATATTGATCTGTCATGCCGGCAATGTAATCCACAACAGCTCTGGTTGTGTCACCTCGGCAGATTACCGGATAATCTTTAGGCAGTAGTTCCGGATGGCAACAAAGATGTTCAAACAGGTTTGCAACTATTTGTCTGGCAGGTTCCGTTGCGTCGAGCATAGACCTAATTTTATATACTCGGGTAAAAAGAAAATCCTTCAATTCGCTAGCGGCTTCTCTCATTGTAGGGCTCATGCCTATCGATGGTGCCGGAGAATCAACCTGGCCGGTAACCGACCAGGAAGTCATAATAATGTCAGTGATCATATTGTTGATACGTTCACGGTGAGTGTTGCCCATGATTTTCCTTGACGATTCCGGAAGATCGGTGGCAACTATCATGCCTGCGCGGATGGCATCCTCAACGTCGTGATTGATATAAGCGACCAGGTCAGACAGTTTCACCACATCTGCTTCAAGGGAACCGGTTTCCCCCCAGCCTTCCCCCAAAATTTCTTCCATTGATTTGGAGTGGTTTAGAATACCGTCCCTAACTTCCCAGGTAAGGTTCAACCCATTTCCATCATTTTCAAGAATATCCGCTACCCTTAGGCTCTGCTGGTTATGTCTGAATCCGGGTTTATAAAGCTGGTTCAATACTTCTTCTCCGGTGTGGCCAAAAGGTGTATGCCCCAAATCATGACCTAGCCCAATTGCCTCGGCCAGGTCTTCGTTAAGGTTTAAAGCTCTTGCAATAGTGCGAGCTATCTGAGTCACCTCGAGTGTGTGAGTTAGCCGCGTAACATAGTGGTCTCCCGTTGGGGCAATAAATACCTGGGTTTTATGTTTTAGCCTACGGAAAGCCTTGCAATGGATAATGCGATCCCTGTCGCGCTGGAATTCAGTGCGTAGATCACAGAGTTCTTCGGGCTTATCCCGGCCACGGCTTAACCTGCTTTTACATGCGTATGGCGAAAGGAGTGTCAGTTCTCTTTCTTCTGCTCGAAGGCGGACTTGGCTCCAGCTTGGCATTATTTTTTTAGCTTTGCTTCTGCCTTGGCAATTATTTCCCGGGTGACACCTATCATATCCGGGCTTACCGAAACGGAGGTAATGCCCCAGCTTACTAATTTTTCTGTAAGTTCCGGGTGGACCGATGGTGCCTGGCCGCAGATAGAAGAGGTTACGCCCATTTCTTTCGATATGGTTATGGCCCTCTCCAGTGCCATAAGTACAGCTTCATTGCGCTCGTCGAATGTTTTTGCCAGGCGATCGGAATCACGGTCGATACCCAAAATAAGCTGGGTAAGATCGTTCGAGCCGATGGATATACCATCTACGCCCACACTTAAAAACTTGTCGATAAGGAAAATATTGGCCGGTACTTCAACCATCATCCATAAACGAAAATCCCTCGAGCGCTTAAGACCTTCAGACTCAAGCAGATCTTTAGTAGCCTGAAGCTCCCCAATAGTGCGAACGAATGGTATCATTACCCAGAGATTGGGGTAATCCTTGCGCACTCTTCTGATGGCCTCTATTTCAAGCTTGAATGATTCAATATCAGTGATATAACGAGAAGCGCCACGATATCCAAGCATGGGATTCTCTTCAATTTCTTCGAATTCCCTCCCACCGATAAGATCGCGATATTCATTGGTTTTAAAGTCAGTAGTTCTATAGACAACCGGCCTGGGATAGAAAGCCTTGGCAAACGTTAGTATGTTATTATAAAGTTTATCAACAAATTCATGCTCGCGTTTGTGTTTTAGCATGTATTTAGGATGTTCGCCAATCTGAGCGACCATAAATTCCGCTCTCAGAAGGCCGACACCATCTACATTTCTCCCTGCTACCATTTCTGCCAGTTCAGGCTGGGCGAGGTTGACATATACTCTTGTTTTGGTTTCAATTGCTTCTCTTAATACATTGGCGGCAAACGAAGAGGCAGAATCAGCACCCACCTTACCTTCGTATACTTTGCCGTGGCTGCCATCTACGGTGATTATCTGATCATTAGCCAGCTTGCCGGTTGCCTGGCTGGCGCCGACAACACAGGGTATGCCCAATTCGCGGCTGACGATGGCAGCGTGAGCAGTTCGTCCGCCACGGTCGGTTAAAATAGCCGCCGCTCTTTTCATGGCTGGTACAAAGTCGGGAGTCGTCATTTCGGCAACCAGAATGTCTCCTTCTCCTACCTGGTCAAGTTGGGTGGGGTCAAGGATAATTCGTACTGGTCCGGATGCCAAACCAGGAGAAGCAGCATCTCCGGTAAGGAGCACCGGTGCATCTATCTCTATCTCTTCCTCCATACTTTCTTTAAGTGCGGTTACCGGCCGCGATTGAACTATGTAAAAGGTGTTGTTCTCTCTTGCCCACTCGATGTCTTGAGGTTGGCCGTAGTGGTCTTCAATCAACCTGCCCATATTAGCCAGCTGGAGAATTTCGGCATCAGTGAGCTTTTGCTGTTTTTGAATTCTTGCTGGAAGCTGCAACCATATGTTAGGCTCCTTCTCTCCTGGTGCAGGATTACGGGTGAGTTGTTGTTCTTGCCGACTGATTTTCTTTGAGACGGTCTTCATCTCTTTCTTGTCGATAATATAAAGGTCTGGGCTCACTTCTCCGGAGACCAGACCTTCACCAAGGCCGTATATGGCTTCAATTACCATTTTCTGAGTATCACTTGTAACTGGTTCTACGGTAAACATTACTCCTGAAGTACGGGAGTTAACCATTCTCTGAACTGGTACAGCTATACCAACCTTGAGATGCTCATACCCCTGCTGCTCACGATAGTAAATGGCACGTGATTCAAAAAGTGACGCCCAGCAGTGTTGCACCGCCTGGATTACATTGTCCTCTCCTTCTATATTCAAATAGGTACTTTGCTGGCCGGCGAAGGAGGCTTCTGGGAGATCTTCAGCGGTTGCTGATGACCTTACGGCTACGAGGCCTTGACCTAACTTAATGTAAGCTTTTTTGATAGCTGTTTTTATTTCCTCAGGCATTGCAGCCGATGATATTACCTGTTTAATTTTTCTGCTGGTTTCTTGTAACTGGCGGGAATTGTTGGCATCGAGGTTTTTTAACAGGGTTTGAATTTTTGCGGTTAACTTTGATTCTTCCAAGAAACTGTAATAGGCCTGTGAGGTGACTATAAAGCCCGGGGGTACTGGTATATTGGCTTGGGTCATCTCTCCAAGGTTGGCGCCTTTTCCGCCGACCGTGGCGATATCACCCTTGCCGACTTCTTTGAACCACACTACGGCCTTTTCCATACGTAATTATCTCCTTAGGGAATTTAAAGTGCCATTATTATAACAATAGTGGGGTACTTGAATAAAGTAATGTCGACAACAGCTTGAAAAAGCAAGGATTCCCACAGCTCGGTTACTGTATAATGTTCCTGTTGTATTTTATGCCGGTATTTGACAGTATAATTTACCCAGAGTAGAATTTCCCTGCGAAAGCAGTCTGTAGCCAAGATGCCTAGGAGGTGCCATATATGATTGAGGTTACTATTGATAGTGTTCGTATCGGACTGATGAACCGAAAGCCGGAGTATCAGTATGTTGTTCTTTTAAGAGAGCGGTCGAGTAAAAGGTACCTTCCAATATTTATTGGCCAGGCAGAAGCCCGCGCGATACTTATCAAACTGAAGAATGAAACCGTCCCGCGGCCTATGACCCATGATCTTCTGCAAAAAATGATAGATGCGTTAGGCGCTTCAGTAGATTCTATTATTGTAAATTCGCTTGAAAATGATATCTTTTATGCAAAAATTATTCTTAACCTAAATGGGCGTCAATATGAAATTGATGCTCGGCCAAGCGATGCGCTTGCATTGGCAATCAGGGCGGACTCACCTATTTTTATTGATGAAAGTGTGCTTGATAAAGCAGGGATATCTCTTGACAGGGATAAAGAAACCGATGATTTGATCCTGGATAGCACTGATGGTCTGGAAGCGGAAGGAAAGGGTGGTAAAGTGAGCGAAGAGGAAATGAGACGGCTCGGCGCTTTTCGTGAATTTATCGATACCCTTGATTTAGATGACTTCGATAAAAACAAATCCTGAAAAAGTCTGGTTTTGGGGTCAAGAATTCTTGTTAACATAATATTTATTCCAGCTTTTGACTTGCTTTAAGTGGTTTTGTTATGCTATCCTCTTGGAAATAAAAATTGCAGGTTTCACCTTATCAAGCGCAATATGTATATGCAGGTCCGGCTGGTAAATTTAAATTGATGTCTCTTAATTTTTGTACCCATAAAGCTTGGTTTAGTAATTCTGCGTTTTTGTAACCAAGCTTTTTTTATGGATTTTTATAAACGAATTTAGGCTATGCAGGATGCACTTGCATTCTTTGCGAAAATAATTCAGGTAAGGGGGATAGCTAGTGGCTAAGAAGAAGGGCTGCCTTGGCTGTTCACTACCGGTAGCCATTGTGCTCGTGGTTCTGGTTTTGGCAATAGTCATTTTAGGACTTCTTGCGGGGCCCCTGGGCAGAGCGTTTGGTGTTGAAGGGCTTCCTTCGTGGATGACCCTGGACACGCCTCATATTAAATTACCGGCAGATGCCATCTTTAATCTTTTTGGTATTCCGGTTACCAACACGCTAATTGCTACTTGGGTCACTATAATTGTATTGAGCCTTGTTTTTTGGGCTGGTTTTAAAAAGCCTAAAATGGTTCCCGGGAAACTGCAGAGCGCTTTGGAAGCAGCTCTCGGCTGGATTTACGATCTCTGCGTCTCTACAGCTGGTGAAAAGGACGGAAGGCGGTTCTTTCCGTTTATAACTACGCTGTTTCTTTTTATTATTACTTCTGCCTGGCTTGCACTCATTCCCGGGTTTGGTTCCATTCTGGTGCATTTTAGTGGTGGCGAACATGTGGAATTACTGCGGAGCACCGGCACCGATCTGAGTACTACCCTGGCTTTAGCCCTTATTACCTTCTTTACGGTTGAAATTATCGGCTTTAAGCGACTCGGCTTCGGGTACCTCAAGAAATTTTTCGTATTTGGCGGATTAGCACGCGGTTTCAAGATGCTTTTCTCAAAAGAAACTCGTGGTAAAGCCGCTATGGAAATAGTAACTGGCTTTATGACTGCATTTGCCGGTCTTCTGGAATTGATAAGTGAGATGGTTAGGATTTTAAGCCTCAGTTTCCGGTTGTTTGGTAATATGCTGGCAGGAGAAATCTTGCTGCTTATGATGGCATTCCTGATTCCTTACTTGTTGCCATTACCGTTCTATGGTCTTGAATTGCTGGTTGGTTTCATTCAGGCCCTGGTGTTTGCCAGTTTGGCGATCGTATACCTCTCAGTGGCAGTGACTCCTCATGCTGAGGAACACTAGACAGTAGATAACATAAATTTAAATAAGTAAATAATTGAAGGGGGATTATACACATGGAATTGGAAGCCGCTAAATTACTTGGTGCAGGCCTGTCCACTGGCCTGGGTATGCTCGGGCCTGGTATCGGTTTGGGTTTGATTGGTGCTAATATGCTCCAGGGTATTGCCCGCAATCCGGACGCCAGGGGTGCCATGTTTACCAACATGATCCTTATGGCCGGCCTGACAGAAGCAGTTGCTATTTATGCTCTGATTGTTTCAATCCTGCTTATCTTTGTGGCCTAGTATTTTTAATTTAATGATGGATCTTCATTTAAATCCCAGGGAGTAGGAATAATGGAATTAGAAGGTATGGGTATCAACATTCCCCTGCTTATTTCGCAGGCTGTAAGTTTCGGTATCCTGTTTTTTATCCTTTATAAAGTCGGTTTCAAAAAATTTCTGAAAACCATGGACGAACGTTCCATGCGCATAAAAGAGAGCCTTGAAGCCGGTGAGAAAGCCAAGCTGGAAGCTGCTCAGGCTGAAGAAGAAGTTGCCAAACGTATAGAAGCTGCAAATCTTGAAGGGCAAAAAATTGTTGACCGAGCTGTTCAGACAGCTGAAGAGATTCGCAAAAAAGCGGAGCAGGATGCCAGAAAACAGGCCGATGCTATTATTGTAAAAGCCCAGGCTGAAATAGCTCGCGAAAAAGAAGCTGCCCTGGTGGAGCTTCGTAAAGAGGTTGCAGACTTAGCCGTTGTTGTAGCCGGCAAGGCGATTAGCAAATCTCTCGACGAAAAGGCTCATCAGGACCTGATCAATTCCGTGCTTAAAGAAGCAGCCGTTTTATAGTGTTGAAAGATAGAGCAAGGCCTCTTAAAAGAGGGGAAAGATATGGCTAATAATATATATTCAAAAGAATTAGCAAAAGGGCTGTTTGAAGCCGCCGGAAAAGAAGGGCGAACAGTAAAGTGGCTCGGCGAACTCAGGCTACTTGCTGACCTCCTGCAAGACAAGGCACTTTTAGAAAAGATCGCAAATAAAAATATTGCGATGGAAAAAAAGACAGTGCTGCTTGCTGAAAGAGGCAGCGAGCTTAGCCCTGAAATGACAAGCTTGCTTAACTTGCTTGTCGAGAAGCAAAAGGTTGACTATATTAACGCGATTTCTATCGAATATCAAAGGCTTATTGATCAACAGCATGGTATTGAAGGGACTCGCATAGCCAATGTTGTTACGGCTGTTGAGTTGGATGAGGCAGCCAGGCTTGATATCGGCAAACAGCTTACAAAAATGTTTGAAAAGCCGGTTGTAGTTGAAAGCCGGGTAGACCCCGAGATACTGGGAGGAATGATAATCCGTATTGGAGATAAATTGATTGACGGCAGTGTAAGAACCAAGCTGCAAACTATAAGCAAGGAGCTGGTCTAATGGCAAAATCAGCCGAAAAAGATATAATCGCTGTTTTAAAACAGCGCGTCGAAAAGTACGAGGATAAGATCAACGTAGTCGATGTCGGTACCGTTGCCGAAGTTGGTGATGGTATAGCCCGTATCCACGGGCTTAGCTCCGTTGGTTCAAATGAACTTTTACGGTTTCCCGGAGATGTCATGGGTATTGCCATGAACCTCGAAGAAGATTACGTTTCTGCAATTATTCTTGGTGAAGATGCCGGCATTAAAGAAGGGGATGAAGTTAAGGCTACCGGCCGTGTTGCAGAAGTTCCGGTTGGCTCTGCAATGATAGGCAGGGTTATTGATGCTCTTGGCCGCCCCATCGACGGCAAGGGAGATATCAAGACCAGCAGCACTCGCCCCTTGGAAAGAATTGCCCCCAACGTTGTTGCCCGCAAATCAGTTGATACGCCGGTTCAAACTGGTATTAAAGCAGTAGATAGCATGTTCCCTATTGGGCGAGGGCAGAGGCAGCTAATCATTGGTGACCGTTCCACCGGCAAAACCGCTGTAACCATTGATACTATTATCAATCAACAGGGCGGAGATCTTACCTGTATATACGTTGCTATTGGCCAAAAAGCATCCAAGGTGGCTCAGGTTGTTGCACAACTTGAGGCCAACGGCGCCATGGAACACACCATTGTAGTAGCTGCCAACGCATCTGATTCAGTTGCAATGCAATATCTGGCTCCTTATGCCGGATGCGCAATTGGTGAAGAGTTTATGGAACAGGGCAAGGAAGCTCTGATTGTCTACGATGATCTGTCAAAACATGCCTGGGCATACCGCCAGATGTCGCTTCTTCTGAGGCGCCCTCCGGGGCGAGAAGCCTATCCGGGTGATCTTTTCTATCTCCACAGCAGATTACTGGAAAGAGCGGCAAAGCTTGATGAAGCACATGGCGGAGGATCGCTGACGGCGTTACCTATTATTGAAACCCAAGCCGGTGATGTATCGGCTTATGTTCCTACCAATGTAATTTCAATTACTGACGGGCAGATTTATATGGAGCCCGATCTGTTTAACGCCGGTATACGGCCTGCTATTAACGTTGGTCTTTCTGTATCCCGCGTTGGTAGTGCAGCCCAGATTAAAGCCATGAAACAGGTAGCTGGTAAATTGAAGCTGGAAATGGCTCAGTACCGCGAGCTGGCAGCTTTTGCCCAGTTTGGGGCTTCGGACCTCGATCGAGCTACCAAGAACCAGCTGGAGCGCGGCAAGCGGATTACAGAAATCTTGAAACAGCCGCAGTTCGCACCAGTGTCGGTCGACAAACAGGTTATGATGTTTTATGCCATTACCAATAATTATCTTGATGACGTTAGTGTAGAAGATGTCAGGGATTTTGAAACTTCATTCTACAGTTATATGGAGAGAGGGTATTCAAAAATCGGCGAAATCATAGTAAAAGAGAAAAAGCTATCACCCGAACTTGAAAAAGAGCTAAAAGAAGCTATCGAATCTTTTAAATCAACCTTCATGGCTGGTAAGAAGAAATAAGGAAGAGCTTTTGGCAAACATTCGTTTAATTAAAAGGCGCATACGCAGTATCCAGAATACAGCCAAGATAACCCGTGCCATGGAAATGGTGGCTGCTTCAAAGATGCGCAGAGCCCAGGAACGGGGTCTGGCAGGCCGCCCGTATTCTAAAAAGATGATTGAAGTCATTAGTGATTTAACCAGGGCAACCAGGGCAAGCGGTGGAAGCGCACCTCATCCCCTTCTGGATACCCGGGGTGAGGTAAAGAATATAGCCCTGGTTTTTATTTCGACAGACAGGGGAATGTGTGGGGGCCTGGTAAGCAATCTTAATCGTAAAGTCGGCCATTTTTACATGGATAAAGCAATATCGGTTAATTCAATTGCAGTCGGGCGTAAAAGCGTAGACTTTTTGAGGCGCACCGGGCGCAATGTTATGGCAGAATTTACTAACTTGGGGGACCGGCCTTCATTTGTAGAAACCCTTCCGATTTCACGCATTGTTCTCGATGAGTATTCCAGAGGTGCAGTGGACGAGGTATATATTGCCTATAGCAGTTTTGTATCAACCGTTTCACAGTTGCCAATTATAGAAAAACTGTTGCCGGTGGATACCGAACAATTTAAGTCTAGTGAAAGTGATAAATCTGATGCCAAGGCGGTTGAACATATCTATGAACCAGATATTGCCGGTGTATTGAACGAACTGCTGCCACGTTATGTGGAAATGCGGATTTATCAGGTAATTCTGGAATCAATTGCCAGTGAACAGTCAGCGCGCATGGTAGCCATGCGTAATGCAACCAGTAATGCCAAGGATTTGGTTGAAGACCTTACCCTTCAATTTAATAAGGCTCGCCAGGATGTGATCACCAGGGAGCTTCTGGATATTACCGCCGGTAAAATGGCTTTAGAGCAGGAGAAATAATTTATGGCAAAAGAAAATACTGAAGCTGTAAAAGGCAAAGTTGTACAGGTAATCGGTTCGGTTGTCGATGTCGAATTCCCAACTGAAAAGATGCCGGCACTCTATAATGCGTTGAAAATAGACTCCGGTGATTTGAAACTGACCCTCGAAGTTCAAAGCCACATTGGCAATGACTGGGTAAGGTGTCTTTCTCTTGATCCAACCGATGGTCTGGCACGCGGAATTGAGGTAGTTGATACTGGTGCGCCTATCAGTGTACCGGTTGGTGAAGCTGCACTGGGCAGGATTTTCAACGTGACCGGCACTCCGCTGGATGACCGTGGAGAGGTTAAAGCCAAGGATTACTGGCCGATCCACCAAGACGCTCCCACCTTTGACGAACAGCAGTCGACGGTTCAAATGTTTGAAACCGGTATCAAGGTAATTGACCTTATTACCCCCTTTGCTAAAGGCGGTAAAGCTGGACTCCTGGGGGGCGCCGGTGTTGGTAAAACAGTTATTATCCAGGAACTCATTCGCAACATTGCCACCGAGCATGGTGGCTATTCTGTTTTTGCTGGTGTAGGGGAACGTTCCCGTGAAGGTAACGATCTCTGGCACGAAATGCAGGATTCTGGCGTCATTGAAAAAACCTGCCTGGTATTCGGGCAGATGAACGAACTTCCGGCAGTGCGTCTCAGGGTAGCCCTCACCGGGCTGACCATGGCTGAATATTTCCGCGAAGTAGGACGTCAGGACGTACTCCTTTTCATTGACAATATTTATCGTTATACTTTGGCTGGAATGGAGGTATCAGCCCTACTCGGGCGCATGCCTTCTGCTGTAGGTTATCAGCCAACACTGGCGACTGAAATGGGCGAATTACAGGAACGTATCACTTCAACCAAGAATGGTTCGATTACTTCTTTCCAGGCGATTTATGTTCCTGCTGACGACTATACTGATCCTGGTGTTGTGGCTACCTTTGGGCATCTTGATTCAGTTATTGCATTGGAAAGGGCATTAGCCGAGCAAGCACTTTACCCAGCGGTTGATCCGCTCGCTTCCACTTCTCGAATTCTTTCACCGGATAACGTGGGCGAAGAGCATTACCAGGTTGCCCGTGAGGTGCAGAAAGTGCTTCAGCGTTATAAAGACCTTCAGGATGTTATTGCTATACTTGGTATTGAAGAACTGAGTGAAGAAGATAAGCTGATCGTTGCCCGTGCTCGTAAAATCCAACGATTCCTGACACAGCCATTCTTTGTAGGTGAGGTATTTACAGGACGTCCGGGTAAATACGTGCCGATATCCGAAACAGTGCGCGGATTTAAAGAAATCCTGGAAGGCAGGCACGATGATCTTCCTGAGCAGGCTTTCTATATGGTTGGCTCCATAGATGAAGCAGTAGAGGCGGCCAGAAAGCTGGCTGAATAGAGCACAAGCGATGTCAAAAATTAAACTGGATATAGTTACTCCGGAAGAGGCAGTGTTCTCTGATGAAGTAGATATGCTGGTAGCACCGGGAATTGAAGGTGAGCTGGGCATACTCCCTCATCACGCTCCGCTGATGACAGTTCTCGGGATTGGGGAATTGATAATCCGCAAAGGCAATAATGAGCAATATCTGGCGATTGGCGGCGGATACCTTGAAGTTCAACCGGATAGAGTTATTGTGCTGGCTGATGTAGCTGAGAGAGCTGAAGATATTGATGTTGCCCGCGCGGAAGCTGCTAAAGAAGCCGCTCAGCGCAGCATGGCTGAACGACCTTCGGGGATGAATGCTGCACAGGCTGAAGCCGCTCTCAAGCGTTCGCTGGTAAGATTGAAAGTGGCCACCAGGCGAAGGAAAAGGCATCAGGAGATGTAAGAAAAAGCCCGGTTTTACCGGGCTTTTTAGTGCCTTTGTATTCATTATAAATAATCTTTAGAAAGCAAAAACCCTCCCTAAAACTCATCTTTTGAGCCTTAAAAAGGGGGATTTGCTTGGTTGTTCGGGTCTGGGTAATTTTTAGATGATTTCCAGAGAGGCCTTGGTTCCAGCCTTGGCTGCTTTAACCCGGATGAGTGTACGCATAGCCTGGGCGATGCGCCCTTGTTTGCCAATTATGCGCCCTTTATCTTCATCGGCGACCTGGAGTTTAAGAACAATGCCGTTCTCCTCACTTGCTTCCTCAGTAACCACCACGTCATCGGGTGCATTTACCAGTGATTTTGCGATGAATTCAACCAGTTCCTTCATGGTTACTCCTTTGCTGACTTGATCTTATCCATTATGCCGGCCTTGGTCAGCAACCTGGCGGCGGTAGCAGTTGGTTGCGCCCCTTCCTTCAACCACTTGATGGCAGCCTCTTCCTGTATTTCGACAGTTTCTGGCTGAGTAAGGGGATTATAGAAACCAATTATTTGAATAAAGGCACCGTTCCGGGGTGACTGGCTGTCAGTCACTACCAGCCGGTAACTTGGTTTTTTGGGTGCACCAATACGTCTTAACCTGATTTTAACCACATTTCCTCCTTATCAGGTGCTAATTATGACGCATTACGCAGGTGCTGTCAATACTGTGTAAGGGTCCAGCACATATTGGACTTTTCAGGGTTAGCGATAAATTTATCCAGATAATAACGCAGGGGAGCCTTTTTGCCAATACCCCGGTGAACCTTTTCGGTGTTGTACCATATAAGGTATT